>JBHICX010000080.1:0-8940 GCA_046759805.1 Kiloniellales bacterium
ACACCCTTGGTAAGGGTGGGGTCGAAGGTTCGATTCCTTCCGGCGGCACCATTCCTTCCGGACATATCAATGTGTTGCACCTGCGTCGCGGCGGCACGCAAGCGGGGCGCGACGGTCGTCGCAAGCGCACGGGCCGGCGGAGCAACGCCTCCCGCCGGGATGCCCGCTCCAGCGGCCAGCGTCTTGCCGCCCGAGACATCGGTCAGGCGCCGATTGTCAGATGTCCTGCTCCCCGGTGGCCCCCTGGGCGACCTGGTATGGAGGGCCCGACCGTTTGCGCCGAACCGGCCTCAATTCCCAGCGCAGATTTCGCTCACTTGGAATGAACGGATAACGCTCTAGTCGAGCGTGCCACGCTTCTGCACGGCGCTCACGGAGACGTCTAGGTTTTGCAACAGGTTGCCGAGTGTGAACATCAACTCGAAATGCGCCAGCAATAGCCGGTAGTCGCCGTCGGTGAGGGCAAGACGCGCCTGGAACAATTCGTTCTGGGCGTCCAGCACGTCCAAGAGCGACCGCCTGCCAAGCTCGAACTGTTCCTTGTAGCCGGTGAGCACCCGCTCCTCCGCCTCCGCGTGATCGGCCAGGAAAGCCAGCCTTTCGCGGGCGGTGATCAGTGCCTGATAGGCCACGCGCACGTCCTCGCGCACTTGCCGGCGTCTCTCGTTGTCGTCTTCCAGTGCCGCCGTCGCCTGCTCGCGCGAGCGGCGTTTGGCGGCCAGGTCGCCAAAGCCCTTCAGGACGTTGTAGCGCATGCGCAAACGCGCGTTGAGGTCACTGTCCGGACCCAGCACCCCGTCCTTGTTGTCGTTGTACGAGCCGGAGGCTTCGACATCCAGCCGCGGGTAGAACCGCGCCTGGATGGTCTTGATCTGCTTCAGACGGGCCTGGTAGGTGGCGGTGGTGACGCGAATCGCCGGGTGGTTGGCGATGGCCTCCGTGACCGCCGCCTCCATGTCCTGCGGAATTCGATACTGCGGTTCGGCCGGACGGACCAGATTCTCCGGTGGTTCGCCGACGGTCTCCGTGTACCTGGCCCGGGCCTGGCGCAAATCGCCCCGGCGCTGCTCCAACCCCGATCTGGCCAGTGCCAGCCGGGCTTTCGCCTGATCCACATCCGAGCCTAGGCCGAGGCCGGCCTGTGCCAGATCCTTGATCTGGGCAAGGATCACCTCGTGCTCTGTGACATTCCCTTCGGCGAACTCAACGAACTCCCGATTGCGCAGGACGTCCAGATACACCTGCACCACACGAATGCCGACCCGTTCCGCGGTGTCGTAGACGAGGCCGCTGGCCGCGCGCGACTCGGCACGGGCCAGGCGCAGCCGGTTCAGCGCGCCGAAGCCGTCGAACGCCAGCTGCCGCGCCACGGCGGAGGTATCGCTACGCCACAGCTGCTGCCCTCCGGCGTCGCGTTCGGCCGCCCCCTTGCGCCCCCGCGTGCTCGGGCTGTCGGTGTACTCGTAGCCCGACGCGGCGTCCAGGTCCAAGGTCGGAAGGAAACGCGAGAACGCCCGGTCGATCTGTTGCTCGGCGGCACGGTCCAACGACCTGTCACGCAGCAACTCAGGAAAACTGGCGATCGTCGTCTCGACCGCCTCGACCAAGGATTTCGCCAGCGCCGCCGGAGCCAAGGCCAAGGCCACCAGGGCCACCCCCGCGGCCATCGATAGGTGCCAGCCTCTGTTTTCGATCCCCATCATCATGCAGTCCCGAGCCGGCATCGAAACACCCGCGACAGAAGGCCGGAACGGCCTTCGTCGTCAGTTGCTTACACCGGGATTCGCCAGATGGATCCTCCCAAGCACCGACAACGATAGCACTATCGAGTATCGATCGGAAGCGTAGCCACCCATCCGCCGGATTTGTTGCAGCTATGTTGCATTAATACGACAGAGTTGCCGAATGATCAATCGGCGGGTAATTTCGGTTGACTCCTCGCCGGGTTGTTCGTTCCGATGCGACTCAAGGAGGCGGAGGGTCTACCAGGCATCAACGCCAAGATCCGCCTGGCGGGTCATGGAGCGACGCCAGTGCACAGCGCCGCCAATGTATCGGTGCGACTTGTATTCGCGGCTATCTTGGCTCTCTTGACCATGTCCGGGGCCGCTTGGGCCGCGTCGGGGGCGGCGAAATCCCTTTCCGAGGTGGTGCGACTTACCATCTCGACGCACCCCGAGATCCAGCGGGACAAGGCGCTGAGGCGGGCCGCCGAAAAGTTCATCGACGAGCAGTTCGCCGGTTACCTGCCGCGGATCGATTTCGATGCCGCGAGCGGCTTCGAGTACACCAACAGCCCGGCGACGCGGGGCCGCAACGGCCCCCACCGTAACCAGCCTTCGGGCAGGGGCCTGTGGCGCAGCGACGCCTCGGTCACCCTGGAGCAGATGCTGTTCGACGGGTTCGAGACCAACAGCCGGGTGCGCTCGGCGCGGGCCGACCGCGACGCGGCGATCGAGCGGGTCATCGAAACCAGCGAGCGAATTGGGATTCAGGTCGTCGAGGCCTATCTCGAGGTGCTGCGCAATCAGGAATTGCTGCCGCTGGCCGAGGAGAACGTCGCCGCGCACGAGGACACCCTGGAACGCGTCCGCCAGCAGGTCGAAGACGGCCTTGCCGCCAGCGTCGACCTGGACCAGGGCAAGGCCCGGTTGGCGTTGGCGCGATCGACACTGTCCCGGACCATGGGCGACCTCCGCGCGGCCAATGTCCGGTACATCGAGATTGTCGGCGAGCCGCCGGAAGGCCTGACGCGCCCGATGCCGCCCGAATTCGACCAGCTGATCGACCTCGACGACGCCATCTCCCGGGCCATGGACGATAATCCGACCCTGAGGGTCACCGCGGCCAGGATGCGGGCGCGGGCCGCCGACATCGGGGTCGCGCGGGCACCGTACTTTCCGCGCTTCGACTTCGAGGTCAAGGGCAGCCACATCGAAAATCTCAACGGCGTGCTGGGGCCGAACACCGATTTCAACGTCTTGTTGCGGATGCGGCAAAACCTGTTCCGCGGTTACTTCGACCGGGCGAGCAAGCGGCAGGCCACCTTCGAGGCGGCGGCAGCGGCGGAAAACGACAGCGAAGCCCGCCGCCGCATCCGCGAGGAACTCCGTGTAACCTACCGGATCCTGCAGGCGGCGCATTTGCGGTTGCAGCCACTGCAAGATCACGTCGCCGCGGCCCTCCGTACGCTCGAGGCTTATATCGGACAGTTCGAGCTTGGCCGGCGATCCCTGTTCGACCTGCTCAATTCCCAGAACGAGCTGTTCCGGTCGCGCGTCGACCTGGTCAACAACGAGTTCGACGTGCTGGTGGCCCGCTATCGGCTGCTGCTCACCATGGGGCGGCTGCTCCCGAGCCTGGCTATCGAGGCCCCGCTTGAGTGAGGGCGGCGATGACGTATCGCCCGGCCGACGCCGTTTCTCATTGCCGCCTGGCATGGGCCGTGGGCGGCCCCAAAGGCGGCGCCGGCGTCTTGCCGCAGCGCCCAGCCATGCCAGGCCATCGCCCGGCCCATTGGCTCGCGGATCCGCCTGCTCCCCGATCGCAGGCCGTCGCCGCACGGATCGAACCGGTCGCCGGGGTTGGGTCCGAGGGTCACCGCACCGCCCGTGTGGTGCCGATCGACGGGCCATTCCTGCGCAAATTTGCACACGCGCGCCTGGCGAGTCCGCCTTAGTCCTGGGGCAATGGGATGAAGATCTTGTTAATTATTTGTCTGCGCATACCCCGTTTGGGGGTTGCGTGGATTTTTCAGGATACGCCAGAATTGCGATCGAGGCTGAATAGAACGGACCAAGGGTAACGGCACGAAGATGCCGAGGAGTGCGAGGTGAGTGGGGAGAGATTGGTCACCGGGCCGGAGGATCGGCCGGTGGAGCCGGCGGTGTTGATCTTCGACGCGCATTCCGGGGACATGGGGGACCGACTGCTCATCGCCAGCTCGGGCGGGATCTTCTCCGACGGCACGGTCATTGCCCGGAATAATGTGAAGATCGGCGCCATCGATCCGATCGACAACGGCGAGGACGGCGCACCGCTGAAGATCGTGCTCGAACCGGCTGCGGGCCGCGAGGCGATCGACGCGCTTGCCGCTGCGTTGCGGTTCGAGAGCATCTCGGACGATCCCGCATCGGGCACGGTAATCACCACGATCGAGGTGTTCGGCACCGGCTTTGCCGGTGCCGAAGGCGCCCGGGAAATCGATATCCGGGTGCCCGTGCAGCCCTTCGAGGGGCTGTTCGGCGAAACCTTGACCGAGGATATCCTGGCCGAAGGATTCGACGCCGGGCCGGCGCATGAGAACGCCGCCGGCACGAAGTTCCTGTTCCAGTCGGAAGACTTGGTCGAGTCGGCCCAGACCGGGGCCACCAATACCGTCATCCATGGCTTCACCCTGGGCGAGGGCGGCAATGTCCTGGACCTCGGCTCGGTCCTGAAGGACGGGAACTATGAGGGCGGGTCGCTCGAGGGCTATGTCGAGCTCGATGATTCCTCGGGAACGCACACGGTGCTCCGGGTCGATATCTTCGGCACCGGGAACTTCGTCGACCTGGCAATCATCGAGGGCGCCATCGGGCTTGGCAGCGCCGACAATCTGCTAGAGAGCGGCAACCTGACCGTATAGACGAAGGCCTCCGCCGTCGCGCCGATAACCGGACGGACTCTTGCCTCCGGCGGCGCAACCGCGGCGGATACGGTGCCGCGTCGGCCGGTCACGGTGATTAGGGCGGTGTCCATTCACTTGGAATCGCTCCAGCCCACTCTCCCGCCCGGCCACCCACAGCGTACGATCCCGTTGGGTGGCCGGGCGGAGGAGTGGGCCGGTTCCGCCAGAATGGATCAGACTATAGGATGGTCGGGTGCCGGTCTCCCGGGGCGACGATCCAGACTCTCGCCGGTCCGGTGATGGCGCGGGTCGGGCCGACACGCCGGCCTCGGGCGCCCCACCGTAAGCCAATTTATTGTTTACCGTTTCTGCTATAAGCTTGGCCCATGACCGACCGCGTGAAACTCGTCACCGGTGATCGACCAGAGGCCGATTCGGCCGCCTCCCAGCGGCCGCGGGAGGACAACGAGGGCGACCGGTCTTCGAGTGTCCCGGCCGTGCCGACGACGCAGTCCCGTGCGGTGCGGACGAAATCGGCACAACAGCCGGTCAGGGTCAGCGCGGACAAGGTCTATGAGCTGGCGCCGACCAGGGTTGAGCCGCCGGTTGTCGAGGATCCGCTCGGCGAATGCCTGGCGTTCTTGACCAAGCTGTACGGCCGGCCATACACGCCCCTGCAGTTGCAGGCCGGCATGGCGCTGGTGCAAGGCCGGCTCACGATGGACAGCCTGATCAAGTCGGCAGAGCGCATCGGTATGGTCGCCGCCCGGGACCGGTGCCAGCTCCGGGCCATTCCGCGCCTCGCGCTGCCCGCCATCATGGTCCTGAGGGACGATCGGGCATGCGTGCTGGTCCAGTTCAAGGAGCGGGACCGGGTCGAGGTGTTCGAGCCCCGGGCCGGCGAGGGCACCCGGGTAATTCCCTTGCGGGAACTGGAGGCCCTGTACACCGGCGCCGTGATCTATGTGCGGCCGAGGTTCAACTTCGACGAGCGGGCGCATACGCTCGAAATCGCAGAGCCGAAGTCCTGGTTCTGGGCCGGGATCCGACAAAACTGGTGGATTTACGGCTACGCGGTGCTGGCCACCGTGGTGGTCAACATACTGGCGCTGGCGAGCCCCCTGTTTATCATGACGGTGTACGACCGGGTGGTGCCCAACGCGGTGATGGAGACGCTTTATGTGCTGGCGCTCGGCGTGGCCATGGTGGCGGTCTTCGACTTCATGTTCCGCACCATCCGCGGGTATTTGATCGACGTCGCCGGCAAGCGGCTCGACGTGCGGCTCGGCAACCGGATCTTCGAGCACGTGCTCAACCTGCAGATGGAGGTGCGGCCGCGCTCGGCCGGCTCTCTGGCCAGCACGTTGCGGGAGTTCGACATCCTGCGCGAGTTCATGAGCTCGGTCACGGTGACCGCGTTCGGCGACATGCCGTTCATCGCCCTGTTCATCCTGGTCATCTACCTGATCGGCGGGCCGGTGGCCTACGTACCGTTGGTGGCGGTGCCGATCGTGATCCTGGTCGGCATGCTGATTCAGATCCCCTTGTACGCGGTGGCGCTCCAGGCGATGCGGGAGTCGACTCAGAAGAACGCCCTGTTGTTCGAGGTGCTCAACGGCATCGAGACCATCAAGGGCATCCACGCCGAGGGCTGGGCCCGGCGCCACTGGGAGCACTTCGTGGCGTTGACCGCGGTCTCCTCGATGAAGATGAAGATGCTGACCTTGGCGGCGACCCATTTCACCCTCACCTCGACGCTGTTGGTGATAATCGGCATCGTCGTCGTGGGTGTGCACGAAATCTCGGCCGGCAACATGACCAGCGGTGCGCTGGTGGCCTGTGTGCTGTTGTCGTCCCGGGTGATGGCGCCGCTGGGCCAGGTGGCGGGTCTGTTGGTGCGGTACGACCAGACCAAGCTCGCCTTCGAGGCCCTGCACCAGCTCATGAAGGCGCCGGCGGAACGGCCGCCGGAGGTGAAGCTGGTGCACAAGCCCTATCTCGACGGGGCGATCGAGTTCAAGGGTGTCTCGTTTACCTATCCGGGCGCCGACGTGCCGGCGGTCAACGACATATCGTTTGGCATCGCCGGCGGCGAGCACGTGGCGGTGTTGGGGCGCATCGGGTCGGGCAAGAGCACGGTGCTCAAGCTCATTCAGAACCTGTACCGGCCGAGCGCCGGCTTCGTCCGCATCGACGATCTCGACAGCCGGCATATCGAGCTTAGCGACCTGCGCCGCGGCATCGGATACGTGCCTCAGGACACGGTGCTGTTCCACGGCACCATTCGCGAGAACCTGACCCAGGGGGCGCCGCACGCCACGGACGAACAAGTGATGCAGGCGGCGCAGCTGTCCGGGTTGGCCGAGCTGATCCGGGTCTCGCCCAAGGGGTTGGATCATGAGGTGGAGGAACGGGGCGCCGCGCTTTCCGGCGGGCAACGCCAGATGATCAGCGTGGCCCGGGCGCTGGTTCTCGGCCCACCCATTCTGCTGATGGACGAGCCGACCAGCAACATGGACAATGTCGCCGAACGGCAATTCATCGAGCACATGCTGCATTGGCTCAAGGGTAGGACCCTTGTCGTGGTCACCCATCGGGCCTCGATGCTGCGGCTGGTGGACCGCATCATCCTTCTCGACAAGGGGAAGATCGTCGCCGACGCGCCGAAGGACGAGGTGATGGCGCTGTTGGCGGCGGGCAAGATCCAGGGCGCCTGAGGGGCGCGGCGAACTGATGAAAGTCGTCACCACCACCGACTCGCCGACGCAGCTGCGCGTCGACATGATGCGGGGGCCGCGGCTGGCGGTGGTCCTACTGTTGTTGCTGTTGGTCGGGTTGGTTGCGGTCGCGATCTATTGGTCGAGCCACGCCGAGCTCGACGAAGTGACGTCCGGCCTCGGCCAGGTGATCCCGTCCAGGGAGGTCCAGGTGATACAGAACCTGGAGGGCGGGATCGTCTCCGAGATCCTGGTCAAGGAGGAACAGGAGGTCGAGGCGGGCCAGATCCTGGTGCGAATCGACGACACCGCGGCCGGGGCCAGATTCCGCGAGAGTCAGGAAACCTATCTGGGCGTCATGGCCACGGTGGCCCGGCTCACCGCCGAGGCGAGGGGCGAAAGTCTGGAGTTTCCCGAGAAGCTGCACCGCGACCGGCCGGACCTGGTGGCGCGCGAGACGCAGCTCTATGACACGCGGCGGGCCGAGTTCGATCAGTCGCTGGCGATCTTGCGCCAACAACGCGCGCAACGGATCAAGGAGCTCGAGGAGCTGGAAAGCAATCTGAGGTCGTTGCGCAAGAGCTACAAGCTGTCGAAAGAGGAGTACGACATCACCGCCCCGATGGTCGACAAGGGATTGGTCTCCAAGGTCGAGCTGCTGCGCCTCGGGCGCGACGTCGCCGACATCGAATCCCAAATCGAGGCGACCAAGATCGCCATTCCACGGGCGCGCTCGGCGATCGCCGAGGCCGGCCAGAGGATCAACGTGCGGATGAGCAACTTCCGCGCCGAAGCCCTGCGCCAGGGCAATGAATTGAAGGTGCGCCTGGCGGCGCTACAGGAAGGGCTCACCGCCAGGAAGGATCGCGTGGCGCGCACCGAGGTGGTGTCGCCGGTGCGCGGGATCGTCAAGCAGCTCAACGTCAACACCATCGGCGGCGTGGTCCAGCCGGGGCAGAATATCGTCGAGATCGTACCCATCGACGACACGCTCCTGGTGGAGGCGAAGATCAAGCCTTCCGACGTGGCGTTCGTGCACCCGGGTCAAAAGGCCGTGGTGAAGCTCACCGCCTACGACTTCTCGATCTATGGCGGGCTCGACGCCTCGTTGGAGCAGATTAGCGCCGACACCATCACCGACGAGCAGGGCAACAGCTTCTACCGGATTCGGGTGCGTACCGACGAACCCGAGCTCAAGGACAGGGACGGTGACCGGTTGCCGATCATCCCGGGCATGGTGGCGTCCGTCGACATCATCACCGGCAAGAAGACGGTGTTGGAGTACCTCGTGAAGCCGTTCGTCAAGGCCCGCCACAGGGCCATGCGCGAGCGCTGACGGCGCCTTACCGCGACGCGGCGGCTTGCGCCGGGGCGCAGCCGGGCGCTCGGTTTCGGCGACCTCGAGTTCATCCCCTGGCAGGTCGGCGCGGTCACGTAGCCGCGGCGGCGGCCGCGAGATCGAACCAAAAGCGAGACCCCGGCCATAGGTGGCCGGGGCCGCAGTCGTCGGTCTCGTGCCTCAGAAGGGGGTCGGGCGCGAGGCCACGAAACCGGCTAGAGTTTGGCGCGATACTCCTCCGGCATGAACATCAGATGATCGGTTTCCGCGGCGGT
>JBHICX010000081.1:0-8844 GCA_046759805.1 Kiloniellales bacterium
ACAGGCGATCGCCGGCTATGAGCGCGCGATTGAGCTCGACCCCGACTTCACCGAGGCGCACTCCGCCTATGGGGTCCTGTTGACCGAACTCGGCCGGCCGGCCGAGGCGGTGGAACGGTTTCACCGGGCGCTGGCGCTCGCCCCGCGGCACGTGCGCTCTCACGCCAACCTGGGGCTGGCGCTTGCGGCCCAGGGACTATGGGAGGACGTCGACGCGTTCTTCGACTACGACCGCCTGGTGCGGCGCCACCGGTTCGACCGGGTGCCCGAATGGGACAGCCTCGATCGATTCAACGCCGCGGTCGCCGACTACATCTACCGCCGCCCGGACCTGATGCGCGACCGGCCGAGCGTCGCCACCAAGGGCGGCAGCCAGACCGAGAACATCCTGCTCGACGACCACCCGGTCACCCGCACGCTGGAGTCGATGATGCGGGGCTTCTACCAGGACTATCTCGCGGCCGCGCTGGCCGGCGCCGCCGACCCGTATTTCGATGCGCCACCGGCCGTCTGGTACGTCAAGGCCAACGCGGTGGTGCTCACCTCCAACGGCTACCAGGATCCGCATATCCATCCGGTCGGCTATTGCAGCGGCGTCTACTACGTGCGAATCCCGGAGCCGGTAAAGACGGCCGTCGACTCGGAAAACGGGTACATCCGGTTCGGCAGGGCCGCCCCCGGCGCGGCGTCGGATCGCACCCGATACGTCACCGTCAAGCCAGAGGAGGGGCTGATGCTCATCTTCCCCTCGTATTTCTGGCATGGGACCATCCCCTTCGAGAGCGACGAGGACCGCGTCTGTGTCGCCTTCGACATCGAGCCATGCTGACCGCCGGCCGACGCCGGGGCGCCCGCCGCGCCGCGGTCGCGGCGGCGCCGGACGTCCTGCCATGACCGAACCGCGCTCCGAGTTCATGCGCACCGTCACCGGCCGCGGGTTCGTGCACCAGTGCACCGACATCCCGGGCCTGGACGCGCTGGCCGCCGAGCGGGCGATCACCGCCTATATCGGCTTCGACTTGACGGCGCCCAGCCTGCACGTGGGCTCCTTGGTCTCGATCATGCTGCTGCGGCACCTTCAGCGGGCCGGGCACAGGCCGATCGTGCTCATCGGCGGGGGCACCAGCAAGGTCGGCGACCCTTCCGGCCGGGACCGGAGCCGCAGGCTCATGACCGCGGCCGACATCGCCGCCAACATGGCCAGCATCAAGTCCGTGTTCGACAAGTTCCTGCGCTTCGGTGATGCGCCGGACGGCGCGCTCATGGTCGACAATGCCGAGTGGCTGGACCGGCTCGGCCATGTCGCCTTCCTGCGCGACGTCGGCCGGCATTTCACGGTCAATCGCATGATTGCCATGGACGCCGTGCGTCAGCGGCTGGACAGCCAGCAGCCGCTGAGCCTCTTGGAGTTCAATTACATGGCCCTGCAGGCGTATGACTTCCGCGAACTCAACCGCCGGCACGGCTGCGTGCTGCAGATGGGAGGATCCGACCAGTGGGGCAACATCGTGGCCGGCGTGGAGCTGGCGCGACGCATGGACGGCGTCCAATTATACGGCCTCACCACGCCGCTCATCACCACCGCCTCCGGCGCCAAGATGGGCAAGACCGCCGCCGGCGCCGTCTGGCTCAACGCGGAGCTGGTTTCGCCCTACGACTACTACCAGTATTGGCGCAATACCCATGACGCCGATGTCGGGCGATTCCTGCGCCTGTTCACCGAGCTGCCACTGGATGAGGTGGCGCGGCTGGAGGCGCTAGAAGGGGCGGCGCTCAACGAGGCCAAGCGGACGCTCGCGTTCGAGGCGACCCGGCTGTGCCACGGCAAGCCGGCGGCAGAGCAAGCGGCGGAAACCGCACGCCGGACCTTCGATGAGGGCGCGGCGGCCGCCGGCCTGCCGACGCTGGAGCTGGCGCGCGCCGAGCTCGAATCCGGCGTCGCCGCCTTCGAGCTGATGCGCCGCGCCGGGCTGGCGGCCAGCAACGGCGAGGCCCGGCGGCTGATTCGTCAGGGCGGCGGTCGGATCAACGACCGCGCGGTCGGCGACGAGACTCGCACCGTGACCCTCGCCGACCTGAACGCCAAGGGGCTCATCAAGCTGTCGGCGGGAAAGAAGCGCCACGCCCTGGTGCGCGCCGTTTGACCGCCGGACCGGGCCGGCTACCTGCCCTCTTGCTCGCCGTGCGGCTTTATCCGGGTGGGCGTCGCCAGGTCCTTCGGACCGGTGCCGATCAGCTCGACGAAATCGCGCAACACGCCTGGGGCGAGCGGCTTGAGTGACAACTCGGGCGAAAACGTCGGCGCGTCGAGCGGACCCTCGATACGCATGGGGATGGCGACGATGCCTTTCTTGTCGACGCCGACCAGCGCCCGGCCCACCTTGCCGGGGAAAAGGCGGAGCAACTCGTTGAGGGGTTCGAACGGCGCCACGTCGGCGTTGACCAACAGCTCGTTCTTGGCCAGATCGATGTGACCCTTGGCGTGAAAGGCGACACTGAGACTGTTGGCGAACACGCGGTCCACCTCGATGCGGGTGTCGGAATAGCTGAAGTCGGCGAGGAGCTTCTTGAAGTCCATGTCGTCGCTGGCCAGGAGATCGCCGATGCCGATGAGCGAGAACGCCGACAGGAGTTGCGCCGCGATTGGGGGGTCGACGAACTTGAAGTTCCGGATCTGCAACTTGCCGCGCAGGCGGTCTTCGCCGTCGGTGGGGTCCGCGAACGCGATGACACCGAGCTCACCGCCTTGCAGCGACTTGAAGCCCTCGGCCCTGCTGAACGAGCGCAGCGCCGCGCCGGCGTCGTTGGAGTAGACGATGAGCTGCTGCTTCCCCTCCGGATGGTAGTTTAAGTCTACCGGACCGTTGTTCTGCAAGTCCGGGCAGACATCGAAGCCGGCGAGCCGATCGATATCGGCCTCGGGCCGGTAATGGAGCTCGATCAGGCTGCCTTCCACCAGGTCGGCACACATCTCGATCACCCGCCAGATCTTGCCATCGTATCGGGCGGCGGCGCCGACGTTGGTGACCCGGCGCCGGTCATCGAGCCGCAGCTCCTCGATGTTGGCCCTGAGCGTCAACGGGTAGGTGAATCGCGGCACCTGAAGGCGCAGGCCCGCCACCGCCGCCGCGGTATTGGCGGTCACCGCCCACGGCCCCCAGTGCAGCGCGGAATGGGGCGGCGGGTCGGGCCCGGGGGAGACCGCGATCGGCAGGTTCAGGACCCCCTGGCTGTTGAGATACGGCTCGGCGTTGAAGCGTGGCCCCGTCAACCGTACCTCGACGTTGCCGGGAAACGCGCGCTTCAGGCGCAGCTCGACGTCGGTGCCCTCTTCGACGATGTCGGCCATCATGTCGATCGCCTGCCAACGCTCGCCGTCGAAGCTGGCCGTGGCCCGCACGTTGGCCAGGCTGCGCAAGCCATCGATTCGCACCCGGTGGAGATCGGTAGTGAGCGCCAGCGGAAAGTCGATGAGCAATTCCTCGGCAATCAGATAGGGCTCGGCGTCGAACCGTTCGCCGGTGAGCGCCACCTCGTAGCCGCCCTCGTCGCGTCCGGTCACGGTCATCTTGACGTCGACGCCGTCCACTCCCCCATAGACCAGTTCGGACAACTCAAGACGCGCTATCGCCGTGCCGTCGGAGTTGAAAACCCCCTCGCCCCGCGCTGTCAGATCGTTACCGGCCGCGATCGAAAGATCGGATATGCTCGTCGGCTTGTCTTGCACCAACTCGACCCGGAACCGCATGGCGCCCTCGACGCCGGCGGCCTTCTGCCACGCCAATTCCGGAACGCTGATCTTTGCATCGCGCAGATTCGCCGCCAGGGTGAGGAATTGATCGACCCGGTCGATGTCGGTGTAGATAATTTGCACTGGGACCCTGCCGGTCACGCGGGAACCCAGTCCAGGGGCGCCGATCGCCGCCCAATCCTTGCCGCTCAGGACGGCGTCGACGGTGAAGCGGGTACGGAACTCGCCGCCCGGCGCGCGGTCCTCGACCCATTTGATCTCGGTCGGGATGCCGTTCATCTTGATCGGGCCCCGGCTCTCGAGCCTCGCTCCTTCGTACTCCAGGTGCAGCTCGCCCTCGGACATGGCCAGGCCGAAGGGACCTTGATCGACCGTCACGTCGATCATCTTGGCGGCCGCCGCCCGGCGGATCTGCTCCCGTGTCAGGTCCTTGCTGAGCGGAAACTCTAGCGCCAGCCTCAAGGCTACCCGGCCCTCGGTGCCATCCGGGTCGATGCCGAGCTCGTCGGTGAAATCGAGAAACGGGGAGTCGAGGATCTCCAACAGTCGGCTCAACTCGCCGCGTGCCACGAAGCGCGTCTCGACATCCTGATCCTGCCGGTCGATGCCGATGATATTCACCTCGCCGTCGCTCACCGCGAGACCGCCGAGGTCGCCCGCATCGACGTCGAAATCGAAGCGCGTCGGCAACAATATCGCCGTCCCCGTTGCCCCAATGAGCGGCGGCAAATCGTCGTGATAGCGCAGGTTCAAGCCGGAATACGTGAGGTTCGCCTTCAGCCGCTCAAGGGAGAGGTCGCGGATGCCGTCCTTGGCCGCCCGCACCGCCAGATCCACATGCACCCGATGGGCGGTCCCCGCGGTCAGGTTGCGCGCGGTCCATTTACGCACGTCCGACGCGGCGTCCGCCGGCCACAGGCGCATCATGGCTTCCGCCGATATGTCGCTCAGCTTCATGGTTCCTTCGAGTTCGAGGGTGTCACCGCTATCGGTGACGGTCCCTTGCGCCAGCGCCGTCGGCCCGCCGAGGTCGAGGAAGAGCTCCTGGAAACTCCACTCCGCCAGGTTGTCCCCGACCTGACCGCGGGACCGGAATCGGCGCACCGGCACCGCGCCTTCGTAGAGCGCCGGGATGAGCACCTCGCCGCTGCCGCCTACGACATTGAACCAGGCGCCTTCCACCACCCCGGCGGCGGTCACCCGCGCCCCCACCTTACCCCTGAGCGGCACCCGGATGCTGGCCAGCGGTGCCAGCATCGGCGCCGCCAGGCTATACGTGGCCGGCTGGACGTTGTTGAACTCGGCGCTGAACGCGATCGCCTGCGCCTTCATGTCGTACACCAGCTCGCCGATGAGTTCGGCACGTTCCCCATCGACCTCAACCGCCAGATTGATCGCGGCACG
This sequence comes from Kiloniellales bacterium, assembly GCA_046759805.1. Classification (GTDB taxonomy): domain Bacteria; phylum Pseudomonadota; class Alphaproteobacteria; order JBHICX01; family JBHICX01; genus JBHICX01. Next base: position 5,156 of record JBHICX010000081.1, read on the forward strand.
GATACCCAACTCGTCGCGCGATACCATGATGTCGGCCGACGGCGCGCCCCAGGACAGGTTGAGCCGCTTGTCGACCACGGTCAGCTGCGCGCCGCCGATGTGGACCGTCTCCAGATACCCGGTCGGCAGGTGTTTGTCGGGCGGTGACAACAGGCCCGCGATCACCGCCTGGATCGCGGTCTCGTCGCCGCCAGGCCGGTCGCTGAGGCCGAGCTCGAAATGACCGTCCGGCGCGCGCGTCAGGTGGATGCTCGGACGCTGGATCTCCAGGCTCGTGGGCGCCACCATCGAGCGGAACAGCGCCGGCCCCGAAAGGCCGATTTCGACCTGCGGCAGCCGGGCCAGCGGCCTGTCCCCGCCGACCGCGAAGATCCGCACGCCGCGGGCACGCACCTCCACCGGTTGCCGCCAGCCGGCCCAGGTGAGCACCGTATCGTCGATCTTGACCCGGTGCCGCCCGTCCTCGGGGCTCAGCGCTTGCTCGATGTAGGGCGTCAGCAACGCCACCGACCTCGGCCCGGAAGACAGCCACCACACCGCGATCCCGGCGAGGATCGCCAGGCCCGCGATCAGCGCCGCGGTCAGCTCCAAGAGGACGATCGAGGTGCGGCGAATCAAACCACTATGCCCTTTCCTGTCGCCTTGACCGGTAGCCCGGGTTCACGCACTGTGCCGCCCGCTGGGGCGAGCGCGCATGCAGCTGTTCTTCCACTCCGACATCGATACCACCGCGGCACCCAGGGGCCTACCTGGAATCGGCGACCGGCGCCGCGCCGCGCTCGGCCTCGAACGCTGGCGCGAGGCGGTGGCGCGGGCCGAGGCACCCGAGATCGCCGGCTTGGGGACCGCGCTCATCGAGCACCCGGCCGGCCGCGCTCTTCTGGAATGCGTGTTCGGCAACAGCCCTTTCCTCACCCAGTGCCTGTTGTCGGATCTCGCCTTCGCGGTCGGTCTCCTCGAGCAAGGCCCCGACGTGGTGTTCCCGGCGTTGCTCGGCGACCTGCGCCATGAGCTTTCCCCGGATTCCGGGCGGCGCCACGTCATGCGGGAGCTCAGAATCGCCAGGCGCCGGGCCGCCCTCACCGTGGCGCTGGCGGACCTGACGGGAACATGGTCGCTCGAGCAAACGACCGGCGCACTGAGCGACTTCGCCGACACTGCGCTCGGGCTCACCGTCGCTCATCTGTTGTGCCAGGCCGCCGCCGACGGTGTCATCGACTTGGCCTCGGCCGACGAGCCTGAGCGCGACAGCGGCCTCATCGTCCTCGCCATGGGCAAGCTCGGGGCCCGTGAACTCAATTATTCCAGCGACATAGACCTCATCGTTCTGTACGACGACGAAAAGGTCTTCTACACCGGGCGCGACAGCGTGCAAAGCTGTTTCGTCCGCTTGGCCCAGGACCTGGTCAGCATCCTGGGCGACCGGACGGCCGACGGATATGTGTTCCGCACCGACCTGCGCCTGCGGCCGGACCCGGGCGCCACCCCGCTGGCCATTTCGGTCGCCGGCGCCGAAACCTATTACGGCAGCGTCGGCCAGAATTGGGAACGGGCGGCCATGATCAAGGCCCGGCCGGTGGCGGGCGACAAGCGTGCGGGCGCCCAGTTCCTGCGGCGAATCCGGCCTTTCGTCTGGCGCAAGCATCTCGATTTCGCGGCCATCCAGGACATCCATTCGATCAAGCGGCAGATCGACGCCTATCGCGGCGGCAAGGCCATCGAGCTCCTGGGTCACAACATCAAGCTCGGCCGCGGCGGCATCCGCGAGATCGAGTTCCTGGTGCAGACGCTACAGCTCATCTGGGGCGGGCGCGACCCGGCCCTGCGCGTGGCCCAGACCTGCGAGGCGCTGGCCCGTTTGGCCGCCGCCGGCCGGATCACCGGCCAAGCGGCCGGGGAACTGGCCGCCGCCTACCGCTTCCTGCGCACGCTCGAGCATCGCCTGCAGATGGTCGACGACCACCAGACCCACAGCCTGCCGCGGGATGCGGCCGGCATGGCTGCCCTCGGCGCCTTCATGGGGTATGACGGCGCCGCCGCGTTCGGCCCCGCGGTGCTCGATGAGTTGCAGCGCGTGGTGACCCATTACGCCGGGCTTTTCGAAGGGCATAGGCCGCTCGGCGGCCCCGGCGCGCTGGTCTTCACCGGCTCGGAGAACGACCCGGACACCTTGGAGACGCTGAGCGGCATGGGCTTTTCCGACCCGCCCTCGATCTGCACCACGATCCGCGGCTGGCACCACGGCCGCTACCGGGCGACCCGCAGCGTGCGGGCGCGAGAGCTCCTGACCGAGCTGATGCCGGCACTGTTGCTGGCGCTGGCCCGCACCGCCAACCCGGACGTGGCACTGGCCAAGTTCAACGAGTTCCTGGCCAACCTGCCGGCCGGGGTGCAACTGTTCTCGTTGTTCCAATCGAATCCGGGGCTCCTGGACCTGGTGGCCGAGATCATGGGCAGTGCGCCCAGGCTGGCCCTGCATCTGAGCCGCCACCCGGGGCTGCTCGATTTCGTGCTGACCGCCGATTTCTTCGAGCCGGTGCCGGCCAGGGCGGCGCTTGCCGAATCCCTCGACGGGGCGCTGGCCGAGGCCGAGCTGTTTCAGGACGTGCTGGAGGCCACCGGTCGTTGGACCAACGACCTCAAGTTCCAGGTCGGGCTGCAGGTGCTGCGCCACCTGATCGACGCCGAGGCCGCCGGCCGGGCGCTCACCGACGTTGCCGAGACCGCGCTTGCCGCCCTCTACCCCCGGGTCGAGGCGGAGTTCGCCGCCAAGCATGGGCGCTTCCGCGAGGCCGGCATGGCGGTGGTGGCGCTGGGCAAGCTCGGCGGCCACGAGTTCACCCACTCCTCCGACCTCGATCTGGTGTTCATTTACGACCCCGCCGGCGAAGTCCGTTCCGACGGCGACAAGCCGCTCGATCCGGTGGTCTATTTCTCGCGGCTGGGCCAGCGGCTCATCGGCGCGATCACCGCCCGCACCGGCGAGGGCCGGATTTACGAGGTGGACATGCGGCTGCGCCCTTCCGGCGCCGGCGCGCCCATCGCCTCGCAGATCAACGGCTTCGCGCGCTACCAGCGTGACACCGCGTGGACCTGGGAGCATATGGCCCTGACCCGCGCCCGGCCGATCGCCGGACCGCCAACGGTCTGCGCCCGCGTCGGCGCGGCGATCCGCGGGATTCTGACCGCGCCGCGGGATCCGGACCGCCTGGTGGCCGACGTCGCCGACATGCGCGTCCGGATGGCGCGCGAGCACCAGGCCGCCTCGATCTGGGAGGTGAAGCACCTGCGAGGCGGCCTGGTGGACGCGGAGTTCATCGCCCAGTACCTGCAACTCCGGCATGCATCCGAGCAGCCGGAGGTGCTGGCGACCAACACCATAACCGCCTATGAGCGGCTCGCCGAGCACCGGCTCGTCGACCAAGACATCGCGGCGGAGCTGATCGCCGCCACCCGGCTGTGGCATGCCGTGCAAGGGTTCCTGAGGCTCACCGTGGCCGGCCGGTTCGACGCCGATGACGCCCCCGAGTCGCTGCGCCGGGCGCTCGCCAGGGCCGCAAGCGCGGCCGATTTCGCCGCCCTCGAAGCCTCCGTCACCGCCACCGCGCGACGGGTCCATGGCCATTTCCAGCGCCTCATCGAGGCGCCGGCCGCGGCGGTGCGCGACGATGGCGACGGTGAAGCCCCGT
>JBHICX010000082.1:0-8746 GCA_046759805.1 Kiloniellales bacterium
TCCTACATGGCAATCCGACATCGTCATACCTGTGGCGCAACGTCATTCCCCACCTCCAGGCGCTGGGACGGTGCATCGCGCCGGACTTCATCGGCATGGGCGATTCGGACAAGCTGGAGCCGAGCGGGCCCGAACGCTATCGGCTCGAGGAGCATCAGGAATTCCTGGACGGGTTTCTCGACACGGTGGGTGCCGCCGACAAGGTGGTGTTCGTGGTCCACGACTGGGGGGCGGCGCTGGCCTTCGATTGGGGATACCGCCACCCGGATCGGGTCCGGGGCTTCGCCTATATGGAGGCCATCGTCAAGCCACTCACCTGGGACGACTGGCCCGAGGAGGCGCGCCAGGTCTTCCGGGGCTTTCGCTCGGCCGCCGGCGAATCGATGGTGCTGGAGAAGAACATCTTCGTCGAACGGGTGCTGCCGGCCGCAGTCATGCGGGAGTTGAGCGAGGCGGAAATGGCGGTCTACCGCCGGCCGTATCTCGAGCCCGGCGAGTCGCGCCGCCCGACCTTGACCTGGCCGCGCCAGATCCCGATCGAAGGCGAGCCGGCCGAGGTGGTCGAGATCGTCGAACGCTACGGCGCCTGGCTCGCGAAATCCGAGGTTCCAAAGCTGTTCGTCAACGGCGATCCCGGCAGCATCCTGACCGGCAGGGCGCGCGATTTGTGTCGCACCTGGCCGAACCAGAGGGAGGTGACGGTGAAGGGCCTGCACTTCCTGCAGGAGGATTCCCCGGACCAGATCGGCGCCGCCGTCGCGGATTTCGTCAAGTCCTTGGAATAGTGCGACCGCACGCCGGGCCCCCGATTGTGAGCGTTCCCCATTTGTGGTACATTAGGGCGAGACGACGTGAGGCAGGCCATGGCCAAAACCGAAACCATTCGCGCCCGGGTGGAACCGCGACTCAAGCACGAGGCCGAAACCGTGTTTGACGCCCTCGGCCTCACGCCGACCGAGGCCATAACCTTGTTCTACAAGCAGGTGACACTTGTCCGCGGGCTGCCCTTCGCGGTGAGACTCCCCAACCAGGCGACCAGGAAGGCCATGCGAGAGGCGCTCGAAGGTCGCGACCTTACGGAATGGCCCGACGTTGACGCCCTGAAATCCGCCCGCGGTTGATGCGGTCCCTTAGGACCACGAAGCAGTTCGAACGGGACCTGAGACGAGCCAAGAGACGCCGCAAGAATCTCGAGAAGCTCTGGACGGTCGTCGAGATCCTGCGGCGGCGTGGGCAGCTGGCGCCGCGTTACCGGCCCCATCGGCTATCGGGTGAGTGGCAAGCCTTCTGGGAATGCCATATCGAGGGCGACTGGTTGCTCATTTGGCACGAGAGGGAGGATGCTCTCGTTCTGGTCCGCACGGGCACCCATACTGATCTATTCGGTTAGGGCCGGGTTCCCTCGCCTGGGATTTCGCCGGCCCGCTCACAGCCGCCAGTAGGTCAGTGCCTCGGGCAGCGCGACCTGGCGCCACATGCCCTTGAGGTCGGCGACGAGGCCGCCGGGGACAACCAGGCGGGCGAACTGGTCGGGGCCCAGCGCCCGGTAGGCGTCGTGGGTCACGGCGCCGATGAGCGCATTGAAGCCGGAGGCGCCGTCGAGGTCGGGGATGAGCCGGATGCCGTAGAGCTCTTGCGCCTCCTGCGGATCGGCGCGCGGGTCGTGGACGGCGACACTGTGGCCGCTTGCCTCCAGGCCGCGCACCATGTCGACCACCTTGGAATTGCGCAGGTCCGGCACGTTCTCCTTGAAGGTAAGCCCGAGCACCAGGATGCGTGCCGGGTTGCCGTGCCCGGCAGATTCGAGACGCCGGGCGATGCGGTCGGCCAGCGCCGCGCCCATGGCGTCGTTGATGCGCCGGCCGGCCAACACGAACTGCGGATCGTGGCCAGCCTCCTGGGCCACATGCGCCAGGTAGTACGGGTCGACACCGATGCAGTGGCCGCCGACCAGGCCGGGGGTGAAGCCCAGGAAGTTCCACTTGGTCGCGGCGGCCTCGAGCACGTCGTGCATCGACAGCCCCAGGCGGTCGAAGATCACCGCCACCTCGTTCATGAAGGCGATGTTGATGTCGCGCTGGGCGTTCTCGATCACCTTGGCGGCCTCGGCGGTCATGATGTCACGGGCCACGAACACCCCGCCCGAGGTCATGCGGCCGTAGAGCGCCTCGAGCCGGCGGGCGACCGCCGGAGTCTGCCCGGCCACCACCTTGGTGATGCGCTCGACCGAGTGCTTCGGGTCGCCGGGGTTGATGCGCTCGGGCGAGTAGCCGAGGAAGAAGTCGCGGCCCGAGACCAGCCCGGATTCCGCCTCCAGGATCGGCCCGCACACGGTCTCGGTGACGCCGGGGTAGACGGTGCTCTCGACCACCACGATGGCGTCCCGGCCCAGCACCCGGCCGATGGTGGCACAGGCCGCCTCGAGCGCGCTCAGATCAGGCCGGTTGGCGGGGTCTACCGGGGTCGGCACGGTGACGATGAATACCTCCGAGCCGGCCATGTCCGCCGACTCGGAGCTGAGTATCACCCGGCTGCCGGCGAGCGCCGCGGTGTTCACCTCGCCGGTGCGGTCCCGGCCCTGGCGCAGCTCTGAGATCCGCGCCGCATCGACGTCGAAGCCCAGCACCGGGTAATGTTTGGCCAGCGCCACCGCCAGCGGCAGCCCCACATAGCCCAGGCCAACCACGCTGATGCGTGGGGAATGGCGATCAATGGCGGTGGTTTCGGAGGCCATGCGGCGGCGTCTAGCCCGCGCCAGCGGCTTTGTCAACGCAAGGGGCGACGCCCGGCTCGCCACGTCGTCTCACCCGGTGCGCGGGGATTTTGCTATAAGGCAGCATGTCTTTCTGGCTGTGGCTCATGCTGGCGGCTGGCACCGCTTACCTGGCCTCCCGCCTGGCCACCGGCGCGATTATTGGGCTCTTGCGCCGGCGCGCCATCCTGGATCGCCCGAACCCGCGCAGCAGCCACGCCGTGGCCACGCCCACGGGCGGCGGGCTGGCGGTGTCGGGGGTGGTGCTCGCCGCCTGGCTGATCATCAACCTGGCGCACCCGCAGCCGACGCTCCACGGCTGGGTGGTGCCGGGGCTGGCGCTGGGCCTGGTGGCACTGTCCTGGTTGGACGATCTGCGCGGCGTCCCCGTGGGCGTGCGCCTGGCGGCGCAGGTGCTGGCGGTTGGTGCGGCGCTGGCGGTCCTTCCCGGCGCCGGCCAAGTGTTCCAGGGGATGCTGCCGGTGTGGCTCGACCTGGTGATGACGGGGCTGGTCTGGGTGTGGTTTATCAATCTGTTCAACTTCATGGATGGCATCGACGGGATCACCGGCGTCGAGACCGCGGTCATCGGGCTGGGTGTGGCGGCGGTAGCGCTCATCACCGCCTGGGACGGCGCTCACCCGTTCTACGGCGTGACCCTGGCCGGCGCCGCGCTCGGTTTCCTGGCCTGGAACTGGCATCCGGCCAAGGTGTTCCTGGGCGACGTCGGCAGCGTGCCGCTCGGCTTCCTCGCCGGCGCACTGCTCATTGGCGCGGCCGCCGCCGGCCACTGGGCGGCGGCGCTGATCCTGCCGCTCTACTACCTGGCCGACGCCACCCTCACCTTGGCCCGGCGGGCGCTGCGCGGCGCGCTGGTCTGGCAGGCGCACAAGGAACACTTCTATCAGCGCGCCCACCAGGGCGGTCTCACTCACGCCGCGGTGGTGCACAGGATCCTGCTGGCCAACCTGGTGCTCTTGGCGCTGGCCCTCATCAGCCTGGCCGGCGGCGGCTTCCGCCCGGCCCCCTGGCTGGCGCTGGCGGCGGCGGGGCTGGCGGTGGCCGGGCTGCTCGCCCATCTCGCCCGCCAAGGCCGCGGCTGACCGGGGCGCCGGTGCGAATCCTGGTCACCGGCGCCAGCGGCTTCATAGGCCGGGTGCTCGTGCGCCGCCTGGCCGAGGCCGGCCACCGCCCCATCGCCGCCACCCGGGGCCCCACGCTGCCGGAGCTCGAGTGCCGGAGCGTCGGCGAGCTGGGGCCTGGGACCGACTGGTCGGCGGCGCTCGAAGGCGCGGACATGGTGGTGCACCTGGCGGCGCGGGCGCATTTGATGCGCGACCCGGCGCCCGATCCCGCGGCCGCCTACCACACCGCCAACGTCGCCGGCACCCGCTGCCTGGCGGAGGCCGCGGCCCGGGTCGGGCTCGGCCGCCTGGTGTTCTTGAGCACCGCCAAGGTGCACGGCGAGGCAACGCCGCCGAACCGGCCGTTCCAGGACGCCGATCCTGCGGCCCCCCGGGATCCCTACGCGGTCTCCAAATGGCAGGCGGAGCGGGCGCTGGCCGAGGTGGCGGCGGACACCAGGCTGGAGGTGGTCGTGCTGCGGTCGCCGCTGGTCTACGGCCCCGGCGTGCGGGCCAACTTCCGGGCATTGCTGCGGCTGTGCGACGGCCCGTGGCCGCTGCCGTTCGGCGGCGTCGACAACCGCCGCAGCCTGATCTTCGTCGACAATCTGGCCGATGCCGTCCGCCGGGCGCTGGAGCATCCGGCGGCGGCCGGCGGCAGCTTCCTGGTGAGCGACGCCGAGGCGATGTCGACGCCGGCGTTGATCCGGCGGCTGCGCCAAGGCTTGGGCCGGCCGGCGCGGCTGCTGGCAGTGCCGCCAGCCTCCTTACGCCTTGTTGGCCGGCTGCCGGGCGCCGGCGCCGCCATCGACCGGCTCACCGGGTCGCTGGCGGTGGACTCGGGCGGCATCGAGCGGGCACTCGACTGGCGCCCGCCGGTGGCCGCGGAGCAAGGGCTCCTGCTCACGGCGAAAGCCTACCGGACGACGCGCCGATAGGCGAGCCGGCCCCGCTTGTGCTATAGGTCCGGCCCGGTCCTGGCCGGCTCGAGCAGGCCCATGAAGTCACTCGTCAACATCGACCGCCGCTTCGTCGCCCTCGGTCACGACCTGACCATGGCGGCGGTGTCCTATGTGTTGTCCCTCTACCTGCGACTCGGGGCGGCGATGGTCGAGCTACCGGTCAGCATTTTGGTTCACGGCCTGATCCTGTTCGTGGTGATCTGCGCGGTGGCGTTCTGGACTAGGGGGCTCTATCGCGGCGTCTGGCGCTACGCCTCGTTGAGCGACATGCGGGCGATCGCCGAGGCGGTGACGCTGGCCGTCCTGGTGCTCACGGTAGCCATGTTCCTGTGGACCCGCGCCGAGGCGTTGCCGCGCTCGCTGCCGGTCATCAACTGGTTCGTGCTGGCCCTGTTGCTGGCCGGCCCGCGGGTGATCTACCGGCTGTTCAAGGACCGGCGGCTCACCCATCTGTTGGAGCGCGACGGCATGGCGCGGGTGCCGGTGCTGCTGGTCGGCGCCGGCGACGGCGCCGAGGCGTTCATCCGCGAGATGGCCCGCGACCCGGCCGCCGGCTATCGCGTGGTCGGAGTGATCGACGAGAAGGGCAAACGTATCGGCCGCGTCATCCGTGGGGTCGAGGTGCTGGGCGGCCTCGACGACGTGGCCGAGGTGGTCGACAGGCTCGACCGGCTTGGCCGCAAGCCGCGGCGCCTGATCATCACCAAGAGCCGGATCGAGGGCGCCCAGGTGCGCCGCCTGCTCGACACCGCGACCGGGCTTGGGCTCACCCTGGCGCGCCTGCCGCGGCTCACCGACTTCAAGGCCGAGGACGGCGGCCGCCTGGAGATCCGGCCGATCGCCATCGAGGACCTGTTGCGCCGGCCGCAGGCGGTGCTGGACCGGGAGTCCATGGCGGCGCTGATTACCGGACGCCGGGTGCTGATCACCGGCGCCGGGGGCACCATCGGGGCCGAGCTCAGCCGCCAAATCGCCGCGCTCGAGCCGGCGCATCTGGCGCTGCTGGAGAACGCCGAGGCGGCGCTCTACGCCATCGACCTGGAGACCGCCGAGGCCCATCCGGGCCTGTCCCGCAGCACCCTCATCGCCGACATCCGCGACCGGGCGCGGCTCGACCAGGTGATCGCCGGCGAGCGGCCCGAGCTGGTGTTCCACGCCGCGGCGTTGAAGCACGTGCCGATGATCGAGGCCAACCCGGCGGAGGGCGTGCTCACCAACACCGTCGGCACCCGCAACCTGGCCGAGGCGTGCCGCGCCGGCGGGGTGCACGCAGTGGTGATGATCTCGACCGACAAGGCGGTCAATCCGGTCAGCGTGATGGGCGCCACCAAGCGCCTGGCGGAGAGCTATTGCCAGGCCCTCGACGTGATCGGGCGGGCGGATCGCCACGGCTGCCGCTTCGTCACCGTGCGATTCGGCAACGTGCTCGGCTCGAGCGGCTCGGTGGTGCCGTTGTTCCAGCGCCAGCTGGCGGCCGGCGGGCCGCTCACCGTCACCCACCCGGAGGCCAAGCGATACTTCATGACCGTGCGCGAGGCGGTCGAGCTGGTGCTGCAGGCCTCGGCGCTGGGGGTTCGCGACCCCGCCGCTGGCGGCAAGATCTACGTCCTCGACATGGGCAAGCCGGTCAGGATCGCCGACCTGGCGCGGCAGATCATCTGGCTGGCCGGGCTCGAACCCGACCGCGACGTGGAGATCACGTATATCGGGCTGCGCCCCGGCGAGCGCCTCAGCGAAAGCTTGCTGCACGAGCACGAGGCGCCGTTGCCCACCGCCTTCAACGGCATCCTGCTGGCCGCCCCGCGGACCACCGATTACGGCCTTTTGAGCCGCGCCATCGACGAGCTGGCGGCGCTGGCCTTGGCCGGCCGGTCCGCCGAGGCGGTGGCGCTCTTGCGCCGGGTGGTGCCCGAGTACCGGCCGGCCGGCGGCCGGCCCGAGCCCGCCGCCGCGTCCGGATGAGCCAAGCGGCGAAGCCGGCAATTTCAACGCGGCCCGTCGCCCGGAGTCTATGGGCCGCAGGGCGGAGAACGCTGAGAACGCAGAGATTCAAGGGGGATAAGGGGATGAGCGGAGAAAAGGAGATGATTTCTTTCGCGCCTACGGCGCGCCATTTCTTCCATCCCCCTATCCCCCTTGATTCTTATTCCCTCTGCGTTCTCCGCGTTCTCCGCGTTGAGAATTGATTTGGCCTTGAAACGGTCCCGTCGCAAGAGCGAGGAGCCCGCCAGCGACGCGCGGATCGCCCGGGCGCTGATCTCGGTCTCCGACAAGGACGGTCTGCAAGAGCTGGGCCGTTTCCTGGCGCGGCGCGGCGTCGAGATCCTGTCCACCGGGGGCTCGGCCCGCGCGCTCACCGAAGCCGGGGTCGCGGTGGTCGAGGTCGCCCAACACACCGGCTTCCCGGAGATCATGGACGGCCGGGTCAAAACCTTGCACCCGACCATCCATGGCGGGGTGCTGGCCCGCCGCGACGACAAGGGGCATCTCGACGCCCTGGCGAGTCACAGAATTGCCCCGATCGACCTGGTGGTGATCAACCTCTACCCGTTCGAGGCGACGGCGGCGTCCGGGGCCGGCTGGGAGGACTGCATCGAAAACATCGACATCGGCGGGCCGGCGCTGATCCGCTCGGCCGCCAAGAACCACGACTTCGTCACGGTGGTCACCGACCCGGCGGATTACCCGGAGCTGATGGCCGAGATGGCGGCCCATGACGGCGCCACGACGGCGGCCCTGCGCCGCCGGCTGGCCGAGGCGGCGTTCGCCCGCTGTGCCGGCTACGACGCCCATATCGCCGCCTGGTTCGCCCGTGGGCGGGGCGAGGACTTTCCGCCGCAGCTCGACGCCGACGGCGCGCTCAAAGAGCGGCTGCGCTACGGCGAGAACCCGCATCAAGGGGCCGCACTGTATGTCGGCGGGGCCGAGAGACCCGGCGTCGCCACCGCCACCCAGCTGCAGGGGAAGGCGCTCAGCTACAACAACCTGAACGACGCCGACGCCGCCTTCGAGCTGGTGGCCGAGTTCGAGCCGCCGGCGGTCGCCATCATCAAGCATGCAAGCCCGTGCGGCGTCGCCCTGGCCGAGGACCTGGCGGCGGCCTACCGGAAGGCGCTCGCCGGCGACCCGGTCAGCGCCTTCGGCAGCGTGGTCGCGTTGAACCGGCCACTCGATGGAGAGACCGCGGCGGAGATCGCCAAGCTGTTCACCGAGGTGGTGATCGCGCCGGCGGCGGACGCGGCGGCGCGCGAGGTCCTCGCCGCCAAGGAGACCCTACGCCTCCTGGTCACCGGCGCCATGCCGGACCCGGCCGCACCCGGGATGAGCCTGCGCTCGCTGGCTGGCGGCTTCCTCATGCAGGGCCGCGACAACGGGCGGGTCGGGCGTGCCGACTTGAAAGTGGTGACCAGGCGGGCGCCGAGCAACGCCGAGACGGCCGACCTCCTGTTCGCCTTCTCGGTCGCCAAGCATGTGCGCTCGAACGCCATCGTCTACGCGCGCGACGGTGCCACCGTGGGCATCGGCGGCGGACAAACGAGCCGCCTGGACGCCGCCCGGCTCGCCGCCTGGAAGGCGCGCCAAGCGGGTGAGGCGGCGGGCGAGAGCGAGTCCCGCACCGTCGGCTCGGTGGCGGCGTCCGATGGCTTCTTCCCGTTCGCCGACGGGCTCGAGGCGGCCGCCGAGGCCGGGGCCACGGCGGTGATCCAGCCGGGCGGCTCGGTGCGTGACGACGAGGTGATCGCCGCCGCCGACGCCCACGGCCTGGCCATGGTGTTCACCGGCACCCGCCATTTCCGGCACTAGGCGCCAGCGCCCGGTTCCTGGACTCGAATGTGCGATCGGCGTAGGCTTTGCGTCACTTGATCGACGAAGGCGCCGATCATGACATTCTTTAGCCTACGGCCCCT
>JBHICX010000083.1:0-8693 GCA_046759805.1 Kiloniellales bacterium
GCATGAACTACCAGGCGCTGTTTCGGCGGGTCGCCGGCAAACCGGTCCGCGTCGGCCTTGCCGGCGCCGGCGAGTTTGGTCGTACTTTCGTGGCACAGGCGTGTGGGATTCCCGGCCTGACGGTGCCCGTCCTCTGCGATCGCGACCTGGACCGGGCGGTGCTGGTCGCCCGGGCGTCGGGCGCCGCCGAGCAGGACATCACCGTCTGTGACAGCCCCCGCGCGGCCAAAAAAGCGCTGGGCCTGGGCCGGGTCGTGGTGGTGCCCGACGGCACCCTGTTGGCGGGGCTGCCCTTCGATTTGCTGCTGGAAGCCACCGGCGACCCGGAGGCCGGGGCCGCGAATGCCGAGGCCGCGATCCGCGACGGCAAGCACGTGGCCATGGTCAGCAAGGAGACGGACGTCGTCGTCGGCCCCGAACTTGCCATGCGGGCGCACCGCGCGGGCCTGGTCTATACCGCCGTCGATGGCGACCAGCCGAGCCTCTTGATCGGGCTCGTGAGTTGGGTGCGCCTGCTGGGGCTGGAGATCGTCGCCGCCGGCAAGGGCACGGAGTTCGATTTCGTGTTCGACCCGGCCGCGGGCACACTCACCGCCAACGAGATTTCGGTGGCCGCCGAGGGGTTCGGCGATCTGTGGGACATCGCGTCGTCCGGAGCCGCGTCGGTGATCGCAAAGCGGGCGGAGATATGCCGGACACTGCCGCAAAGGACGCCACCCGATTTGTGCGAGATGGGGATCGTCGCCAACGCCACCGGGCTCAAACCCGACACGCCGGAGCTTCACGCCCCCATCGCCCGGACCGTGGAGTTGCCGGATGTCCTGTGTCCCAGACCCGCCGGCGGCTTGCTCGGTGGAAGCGGCCGGCTGGACGTCTTCAACTGCTTGCGCCGGCCCGACGAGATCAGCTTCGCCGGCGGCGTCTTCGTTGTCGTCTCCTGCCGAGATGAGCCCACCTGGCGGCTGTTGCGGCAAAAGGGCATTCCCGTGAACGGCAGAAGCGGCCATGTGTTGTTGCACAATCCCGTCCATATCCTGGGTGCGGAGGCGCCGATCTCGGTGCTGTCGGCCTGTCTGCTCGGCCTGCCGACCGGTGGCGACGACCTGAAGCCGGTGTGCGACCTGGTGGCCGTGGCCGAACGACCAATGAGGGCGCGCTCCGTCCTCGAGATCGGGGAGCGCCACGCCATCGACGGCCTCGGGCCCCGTCTCGCCGATGCGCGGGCGGTTCGGGGCGACGCCCCGCTCCCCTATTACATGGCGGCCGGGGCCCGCCTGCGAACCGACGTCCCCGAGGGCACCGTGATCACCGCCGACATGGTCGAGCCACCGGAAGGGTCCGTGCTTTGGGTTCTCAGGCGCGCTCAGGACGCGACCTTCGCGGACCTACTCGGCGATTGACGGCGCCGCTTGGAGCCCACGCTCGTTGCGCCATCGAACCCATGGTGAGCAACGAGCTCGGGCCGACCCCCTTGTCAAGGCCGTAAGCCGCCGCAGGCGGTGGCCCTGCGGGCCAGCCTTGACAAGGAGGTCGGCCCGAGCACAAAGGGCAACCATGGGTTCGATGGTGCGAGCCGGTGCCGGACCAGGCGAAATGCCCCGCACGGAAGGCGGAATTGCGAGGATGGGTCTTGCGTTTCGACAGCTTTTGCGCGAAGCCCATCCTGAATTCGGCTTGGCGCTGGTCCAGTACGATCCGAACGTAAAATCTAACGCCGATTCCGAATTTGGTAGGACGAACCCATGCCGATGATGAACCCGCCGCATCCTGGTCGCTCGATCAAGGATGGTTGCCTTGATCCGCTCGGACTTTCGATCACTGACGGGGCCGAGCTTCTCGGCGTTGCCCGCCACACACTTTCCCGCGTGATCCACGGTCATGCCGGGATTTCGCCGGATATGGCGATCCGCCTTGAAAAAATGGGCTGGAGCACCGCCGATGCGTGGTTGCGGATGCAGGCGGCCTACGACCTGGCGCAGGCACGCAAGAATCAAGACAAGATCCGGGTTAAACCCTATGAGCCCGCTCACGCCTGAGCCCGTCACCCACGAGTTGCAAGGCCATTGCCGCGGGGCAAGGGAATTTGCTGCCGCATCGCCCCTTACCCCGCCGCCACGGCGCAGCCGTACTCGAGGGCGGCGTCCTCGAGGCGTAGCCAGAGGTACTCGGCAAAGCTGCGGGCCACGGTGAGGTGGTAGGTGGGGGCGTCGTCGGCTTGACAGAGGAGCACGCTAGCCTTGGCGTAGTGGCTCTGGGCGCAGTCGCCGGGCTTGAAGGCCCGCGGGTGCAAGTCCAGTGGGCAACCCTTGGCCAGGACGTCGCGGGCGCGGGCGCCGGCCACGGCGATGGTGGCGCGGGCCGAGCTCAGGTCCACCACCGCGTGATGGCGGCCCTGGAGCGCCTCGCCGAGGCCGGCAACAAGCCCGGCCGCGCGCTCCGACGGGGCGGCGATCAGCCACTCGTCCGGGCCGAGCCAGAATAGGGTGACGCCTGCCTGCGCGAAGCCGGAGCTTCGCTTCGGCGAAGGCAGGCCGGCGCCGGCGGCGCTGGTGTTGGGCTGGACCGGCAGGGCAACGCCGAGAACGCGCGCGGCGGCGGCGCGGAAGGCGTCGTCGTCGGGATCTCCGCGCAGGTCGATGAGGCCGCGCGGCGCAAGCTCCGCCAGCGTGACCCCGGGGCGCTCCGGCGCCTCCGCCGCGCGTACCGCTAGATGCAAGTGTGCCAGCGGGCCCTGGCTCAGATAGCGCTCAACCATGGAGCCGGGTTCCCTCCGGGTCGAAGAACTGCGGCCGGGTGACGGTGACCGGCACCACCCGGCCGTCTTCCAGCGGCACGTACAGGGTCTCCCCCAGGCGCCCGTGCCCTCCCTGGACCATGGCCAGCGCGATCGAGTGACCCAGATTGGGGCTCATGTAGCTGGAGGTCACGTGGCCCAGCATCTGCATCGGCGGCCGGGCTTTGACCTCGGCCACGATCTGTCCGCCCTCGGGCAAGACCTCGGCCGGATCCTGGGTCTCGAGCCCCACGAACTCTTTGCGGCCGGCGCGCGCCGTGTCGCTGCGCCCAAGCGAGCGCTTGCCCAGGAAGTCGGCCTTGTTCTTGCCGACGATCCAGTCCATGCCCAGGTCGTAGGGCGTCACCGTGCCGTCGGTGTCCTGGCCGGCGATGATGTAGCCCTTCTCGGCGCGCAAGACGTGCATGGCCTCGGTGCCGTAGGGGGTGATGTCGAACCGCTCGCCTATCGCCATCACCGCCTGCCACAAGGCCAGGCCGTAGTCCGCCGGTACGTTGACCTCGAACGAGACCTCGCCGGTGAAGCTGATGCGGAACACCCGGGCCGGGATGCCGGCGACGTGGCCGAGACGCAAGCTCATGAACGGGAACGCCTCGGTCGCCAAGTCGATGTCGTCCGTGAGCTCGGCCAACAAGCGCCGGGCGTTCGGCCCGGCAATGGCGACCACCGCCCACTCATCGGTCACCGAGGTGCAGTAGACCTCGAGCTCCGGCCACTCGGTCTGCAGCCACATCTCGAGCCAGCCGAGCACCCGGGCGGCGCCGCCGGTGGTGGTGGTCATGTGGTAGTGGTCCTCGGCGAGCCGCGTGCTCACCCCGTCGTCGAACACCATGCCGTCCTCGCCCAGCATCAGGCCATAGCGGCAGCGCCCGGGTCTGAGATTGCTGAAGCTGTTGGTGTAGATCATGTCGAGGAAGCGCCCGGCGTCCGGGCCCTTAAGGTCGATCTTGCCGAGCGTGCTGGCGTCGAGCACGCCGATGGAGCGGCGCGCCGCCAGCACCTCGCGATCGACGGCGGCCGCCTCCCCTTCGCCCGGCCGCGGGTAACAAAATGGGCGCTTCCACTGGCCCACGTCCTCGAACACCGCGCCCATGCGCTCATGCCAGCGGTGCATCGGCGTGGTGCGGATCGGGTCGTACATCGGCCCCACGTCGCGGCCGGCCATGGCGGCGAACGGAACCGGCGTGTAGGGCGGCCGGAAGGTGGTGGTGCCCACGCCTCCGGGTTCGACGCCGGTGGCCTCGGCCAGAACGGCGAAGGCGGAGGGGTTCGAGGTCTTGCCCTGGTCGGTGGCCATGCCGGTGGTGGTGTAGCGCTTCATGTGCTCGACCGAGCGGTAGCCTTCGCGGGCGGCGAGCCGCACGTCGGCGGCGGTGACGTCGTACTGGAAGTCCACGAAATGCCGGCCGCCGCGCTCCCCGGCGCCGTCCCACGGCACCACCCAAAGCCGGCCCGGCGCCGCCTCCTCGGGCTCGTGCACCGTCGGCGGCCGCGGCGTGCGGCCGTGGCCGAAGCCGGCGGCCCTGGCCGCCTCGGCCCCGGCCCGGACCCCCTCGGCGAGGCACTCCTCGAGGGTGAAGGCGCCGTTGCAGGCGCCGGCCGAGCGTTCAGCCTGGACCGAGTGCTCGGGCAGGAAGACGGCGCGCCGGTCGTCGTAGCCGAGCCGGCCCCGGGACTGCGAGAACAGGTGCACCGTGGGTGTCCAGCCGCCCGACATGCACACCAGGTCGCAGGCGATGCGGCGGCGCTCGCCCAAGGTGCCGCGGCCGTCGTCGGTCAGTTGTTGGACCTCGACCGCGCGCACCCGGCGGCGGCCCTCGACGCCGGTGATCCCCCATCCGGGCAACAGCTCGATGCCCAGCTCGCGGACCTGGCCGGTAAGCTCGCCGTCGGGCTCCGGGCGCGCATCGATGACCGCGGAGACGCCGACCCCGGCAGCGGCCAGGTCCAGGGCGGCGCGATAGGCGCCGTCGTTGTTGGTTGCCACCACTGCCCGCTCGCCGGGCCGGGCGGCATAGCGGTTGACGTAGGCGCGCGCCGCCGAGGCCAGCATGATGCCGGGGCGGTCGTTGTCGCGGAACACCAGCGGCCGCTCGATGGCGCCGGTGGCCAGCACCACCTGGCGGGCGCGCAGGTGCCACAGCCGCTGGCGCGGCACCCCCGCCGGCGCGGCACCCAGATGGTCGCTCACCCGTTCCAGGATGCACAGAAGATTGTGGTCGTAGTAGCCGAACACGGTGGCACGGGTGAGCAACGTGACCTCACCCATGGCGGCGAGCGCGGCCACGGTCGCCGCCCGCCACGCCTCGGCCGGCTTGCCGGCGATGCGGGCCCCGCCCTTGGCCGGCTCGCACAAGAGCGAGCCGCCCAGCTCCGCCTGTTCGTCCGCCAGAACCACCCGAGCGCCGCCGCGCGCGGCCGCTTGGGCCGCGGCCAGGCCGGCCGGGCCGGCGCCCACCACGGCCACGTCGCAATGGGCGTAGCGATGATCGTAACGGTCGGGGTCCGAGCCGCCGGGCGCTCGGCCCAGCCCGGCCATATGGCGGATGGCGGCCTCGTAGGCCCTCCACAGGGCCTTCGGCCGCATGAAGGTCTTGTAATAGAAGCCGGCCGGAATGAGGCGCTCGAAGAGGCCGCTCAGCGCGGCCAGATCGAAGCCCACAGAGGGCCAGCAGTTCTGACTCGCCGCCACCAGTCCGTCATGGAGCTCGACCTGGGTGGCCTTCAAGTTGGGCTCGCCGCGATCGCCCTCGCCCAGGCGCACGAGCGCGTTCGCCTCCTCCTCCCCGGCGGCCATGATGCCGCGCGGCCGGTGGTACTTGAAGCTGCGGCCGACCAGATGCACGCCGTTGGCGATCAGCGCCGAGGCCAGGGTGTCGCCGTGCAGGCCCTCATACGCGCGGCCGTTGAACCGGAACCCGAGCGGCCGCTCGCGGTCGACGCGGCCGCCCTCGGCCAGTCGATAGGGCGCCGTCCTCACCGCCGGCGCCGGGTTGCCTGCGCCGCCGGCGGTGGGTTATCGCCGACCCGATAGGTGGCCAGGATCTGGTGGCTGACCGTGTCCCGGGCGACGTTGAACCAGCGCCGGCAGCCATGGGCGTGCAGCCAGCGCTCCCGGTGCACGCCCTTCGGGTTCTGGCGCATGAACAGGTAATCGGCCCATCCCGCGTCGTCGAGTCGCTCGGGCCGCAAGGGCCGGGTGATGTGGGCTTCGCCGCCACAAGAGAACTCGCTCTCGTCGCGCGGCCCGCACCAGGGGCAGGAGATCAGAAGCATGGAACGGGTCTTCCTTGCCTACGAGTGGCTCAATGCGCCACCGCGGCGGCGCCGTGCTCGTCGATGAGGGCGCCGGTGGCGAAGCGGTCGAGGGCAAACGGCCGGTTGAGCTCGTGCGGTTGGTCATCGGCGATGGTGTGGGCGAACACGTGACCCGAGCCGGGCGTCGCCTTGAAGCCGCCGGTGCCCCAGCCGCAGTTGAAGTAGAGCCCGTGGATCGGCGTCTTGGAGATGATCGGGCTGGCGTCCGGGCACACGTCGACAATGCCGCCCCAGCTGCGCAGCATGCGCATCCGGCTGAACACCGGGAACAGCTCGACGATCGCTGCCAGCGTGTGCTCGATGACCGGGACGGAGCCGCGCTGGGCATAGGAATTGTAGGCGTCGATGCCGGCCCCGATCACCAGCTCGCCGCGGTCCGACTGGCTTATATAGGCGTGCACGGCGCTCGACATGACCACGGTGTCGAGGATCGGCTTGACCGGCTCCGAAACCAGGGCCTGCAGGGGGTGGCTCTCGATCGGCAGGCGCAAGCCCGCCATCGCCGCCATCACCGAGGAATGGCCGGCGGTGACCACCCCGACCTTGGCCGCCTTTATCGGGCCGCGGGAGGTCTCGACCCCCCGCACCCGGCCGCGGGTGATGCGAAATCCGGTGACCTCGCAGTTCTGGATGATGTCGACGCCGCGGGCGTCGGCGGCGCGGGCGAAGCCCCAGGCTACCGCGTCGTGTCGGGCGATGCCGCCGCGCGGCTGGTAGGTGGCGCCCAGGACCGGGTAGCGGGCGTCGGCGGAGAAGTTGAGAATCGGCACCAGCCGGCGGATCTCATCGGGGGTCAAGAGATCGGCGTCGACGCCGTTCAGGCGGTTCGCGTTCACCCGGCGCTGCAGGGCCTTCATCTCGTGCCGGTCGTGGGCCAGGTTCAACACCCCGCGCTGGCTGAACATCACGTTGAAGTTCAGGTCCTGGCTCAGGCCCTCCCACAGCTTGAGCGCGTGATCGTACAGCCCGGCGCTCTCGTCCCACAGGTAGTTGGAGCGAATGATGGTGGTGTTGCGCCCGGTGTTGCCGCCGCCGAGCCAGCCCTTCTCCAATACCGCCACGTCGCTGATGCCGTGCTCCTTGGCGAGATAATAGGCGGTGGCCAGCCCGTGCCCGCCGCCGCCGACGATGATCACTTCGTAGGCCGGCTTCGGCTCGGGGCTGCGCCAGGCTTCGCGCCAGTTCTGGTGATAGCTGAGCGCGTTGCGCGCCAGGCTGAAGATCGAATATTTCCCGCCCCTCATGGCGCCCATCCTGGCAGCCGGAATGCCGCGATTCAACAGTATGGGCCCGCCATCCGTCCCACCCACAGGTCGAGCCAATTCAAGGCGGAGAACGCCGAGACTGACGCGGAGGTGATTCAAGGGGGATTTGGGGATGGTGGAGATAGGGAGATGCAAAGAATGGCGCGCCGGAGGCGCGCAATGAACTATCTCCCTATCCCCCTCATCCCCATATCTCCCTTCCCTTTGGTCCCGGTTTTCCGGAATTGGGATTTTTTGCAAGAAAAGGGGTTGGCGCGGCGGAAAAATTGCGAAAGGGTATGGCCGGAACGCGACATGGTTTGTCGCGTTGACGACAGGCGAGGGTGGGCATGTTTGCTGAGCCTACCGACGAGATCCCGCAGCGCATCGGCTTCGTGCTGATCCCGAACTTCTCCATGATCGCCTTCACATCGGCAATCGAGGCCCTGCGCCTGGCCAATCGCCACGCCGAGCGCCGGCTCTATGACTGGCGCCTGCTCTCGGTCGACGGCGCGGCCGTGGCTGCCTCCAACGGCATCACGCTGATGCCCGACGGCCGAATCTCGGAGCTGGAGTCTTACCGGACGGTGATCGTGTGCAGCGGCATCGATGTCGAGCGCTTCGATGTCGGCGGCGTGAAAGGTTGGCTGCACCGGCTCGACCGCTTAGGCGCCGACATCGGCGCCCTGTGTACCGGCGCCCATCTCTTGGCCCGGGCCGGGGTGCTGCAGGGCTATCGCTGCACCATCCATTGGGAGAACCTTTCCGGGTTCCTCGAGGAGTTCCCGGACATCGAGGTCTCGACCGACCTGTTCGAGATCGACCGCAACCGCTTCACCTGCTCCGGCGGCACCGCGGCCATCGATCTGATGCTGTACGTGATCGCCAAGCAGCACGGCGAGGCGCTGGCGACCACCGTGTCGGAGCAGCTGATCCTCGACCGAATTCGCGATCCCCACGACCGCCAGCGGTTGCCGCTCGGCAGCCGCCTCAGGGTCAACAACCCGAAGCTGATCGAGGCCATCGGGCTGATGGAGAGCCATCTGGAGGACCAACTCTCCCAGGAGCACCTGGCCCGGAGCGTCGGCCTGTCGCGGCGTCAGCTGGAGCGCCTGTTCCGCCGGCATCTGGGCCGATCGCCGGCGCGCTACTACCTGGCGCTCCGGCTCGACCGGGCCCGGCTCTTGTTACACCAGACCGACATGTCAGTGATCGACGTGGCGCTGGCCTGCGGCTTCATCTCGGCCAGTCACTTCTCCAAGTGCTACCGCCAGATCTACGGCCGCAGCCCGCGCGCCGAGCGCACCCTGCCGAGGGTGGCGTGAGCGAGGTCGAAA
>JBHICX010000084.1:0-8586 GCA_046759805.1 Kiloniellales bacterium
CGCGCCGGCGACCGCAAGCTTGTAGGGTCGCCCGAAGCGCCACAGGTGGCGCAGCGGCTTGAGATGCCGCACCCGCGGCAGCGCGCCGAGCGCATCGGAACCACGATCGATGGCGGCTTTGTGCATGGGCTCTCCCCGCCCCGGGCGGTGGTGTGCGGCAGCTATAGCAAGGCCCGGGCGCGGCAACAAGCTTGCCCGGCCGGTGCCGATGTCGCACTATAGCGCCGCCGATCAAAGGAGCGCGGCGGTGAAGAAAGACATCCATCCCGACTATCACGAGATCAAGGTGGTGATGACCGACGGCACCGAGTTCACCACCCGCTCGACCTGGGGCCAGCCGGGCGACACCTTGCGGCTGGAAATCGACGCCACCACCCATCCGGCGTGGACCGGCGAGCACCGGTTGATGACCACCGCCCGCGGCCAAGTGGCGAAGTTCCACAAGCGGTTCCAAAAGCTGGGCCTCAAGTAGGCACGTCCGCAAGCCGGATGGTTGCCTGATCCGACCCTTGAACTGCTTGGGTCGGATTCCTATCTGGAAATCACGCCGGATGCCGCATGTCGGGTCCGGCGGACTACGTCGGAACGGGTCAGGCCATTGTGGCGGGCCCATTGGGACCATGTTGCTCAACAGGAGGATGTGGCAATGACGAACTTCGATTTCTCCCCGCTTTTCCGCTCCACCATCGGTTTCGACCGGATGGCGAGCCTGCTCGACTCGCTGGACCGCCTCGAGGACAACGGCTATCCGCCGTACGACATCGAGGTGACCGGTGACAATGCCTACCGCATCACCATGGCGGTGGCCGGATTCGGCGAGGACGAGGTGGAGATCACCGTGCAGGAGAACCGGCTGACCATCAAGGGCGAGGCCAAGCCGGCGGACGAGAACCTCCGCTACCTGCACCGCGGTATCGCCCGGCGCGCCTTCCAGCGCCGGTTGGAGCTGGCGGACCATATCCAGGTCACCGGCGCCGGCCTCGACAACGGGATGCTGTATGTGGACCTGGTCCGCGAGCTGCCCGAGGCGATGAAGCCCCGCACCATCAAGGTCACCACCAAGGCGCCCAAGATCAAGGCGATCAGCGGCAAGGCCGCGTGAGGCGCGGTCGGACCTTAAGCAGTCAGCTTTCAGCGTTCAGCGGTCAGTTTTCTAGATCTGGCTGACCGCTGATTGCTGACCGCTGACAGCTTGCTATGTGTAGCTGAGGGGGAACCGCGATGGCCTTGAGCGCCCGTCCACGCCGCAGCGTCTTGTACATGCCGGGGTCGAACGCCCGGGCATTGGAGAAGGGCCGCAGCCTGGCGGCCGACGCGCTCATCCTCGACCTCGAAGACGCGGTGGCCCCTGACGCCAAGGCGCTGGCCCGCCGCCAAGTCGTGGAAGCACTCGCCGCCGGCGGCTATGGAAAGCGCGAGATCGCAATCCGGATCAACGGGCTCGACACGTCCTGGGGCCAGGACGACATCGCCGCCGCAGGCGCCACCACGGCGGATGCCCTCCTGGTGCCGAAGGTCGAGAACGCCGACATGGTGCGCGCGATCGAGGCCGCCATGATGAGCGCCGGCGCCGCGGCCGACATGGCCATCTGGTGCATGATCGAGACGCCGCTGGGCGCCCTCAATGCTGAGGCGATCGCGGCGGCAGGCCGGCACGTCGCTTGCCTGGTGATGGGCACCTCCGATCTGACCAAGGAGCTACACGCCCAACACACGTCCAACCGCCTGCCTTTGATCACCGGCCTCGGGCTGTGCCTGTTGGCGGCGCGCGCCCACGGGCTCGCCATTCTCGACGGCGTGCACCTGGACCTGGCCGACGACGAGGGTTTCGCCGCCGCCTGCCGGCAGGGCCGCGAGCTCGGCTTCGACGGCAAGACGCTCATTCACCCGAAGACCATCGAGACGGCCAACCGCATATTCGCCCCCTCGCCGGACCAGGTGGCGTGGTCGCGCAAGATCATCGACGCGCATGCCGCGGCGGTGGCCGAGGGCAAGGGGGTGGTGGTGGTCGGGGGCCGGCTCATCGAGAACCTGCACGTCGAGGAAGCGCGCCGGCTGGTGGCGCTGGCCGACGCCATCGCCGAGCGCGAGGCGGCGGCGGCCGAGCCGTGACCGGCCGAGCGTTGGACACATCGCGGCGGCGCCGGCCCTACAAAATCTGGAGGGTCATGACCCTTGATCCGTCGTGGATCAATGCCCATCCTACGTTCTCCACATTGGAGCCAGGAAGAGGTCGATAATCCATGGGAAAGACTGGAAGATGGCGCGCCTCGCATTGGTGACCGGGGGGACTCGCGGCATCGGCGAGGCTATTTCCAAGGCCCTGCAGGCGGCCGGCTACGGCGTTGCCGCAAACTACGCCGGCAACGACGCGGCGGCGGCCAAGTTCAAGCAGGCGACGGGGATCCCCACCTACAAGTGGGACGTGGGCGATTTCGAGGACTGTCGGCGGGGCGTGGCACAAGTCGAGGCGGACTTGGGTCCGGTCGGGGTGCTGGTCAACAACGCAGGCATTACGCGCGACGACATGCTGCACAGGATGACGGCTGAGAACTGGCGCGCCGTCCTCAGCACCAACCTCGACTCGCTGTTCAACATGACGCGCCAGGTGATCGAGGGGATGCGCGAACGCGGCTTCGGCCGGATCATCTCGATCTCCTCGGTGAATGGCCAGAAGGGTCAGGTGGGTCAGACCAATTACGCCGCCTCCAAGGCCGGTCTGATCGGCTTTACCAAGGCGCTCGCCCTGGAGAACGCGGTCAAGGGGATCACGGTCAATGCGGTCGCCGCCGGCTATATCGGCACCGAGATGGTGCGTGCGGTTCCCGAAGAGGTGCTGCAAACCAAGATCCTGCCGCAGATTCCGGTGGGCCGCCTGGGTGAGGCCGAAGACGTCGCCCGCTGCGTGGTCTTCCTCGCCGCCGAAGAATCCGGTTTCATCACCGGCTCCACCTTGACCGCCAACGGCGGCCAGTACATGGCCTGAGGACGATGCTCTCGGGGCAAGGACAGGGAAAACACCGTTCATCTGGAAACAAATTGGGGAGGCAACGAAGAATGGTTGAGGTTGTGATCGCGAGTGCGGCCCGGACGCCGGTCGGGGCCTTCAACGGCGGACTGTCGAGCCTTCCAGCGTCCGATCTGGGCGCGATCGCGATCGGGGAGGCACTGAGGCGGGCGGAAGTGGACGCCGCCGAGGCGGACGAGGCGATCCTGGGCCAGATCCTGACGGCGGGCCAGGGGCAGAACCCGGCGCGTCAGGCGGCGGTCGGCGCCGGCATTCCGGTGGAGAAGACCGCCTACCAGGTCAATCAGCTCTGCGGTTCGGGCCTGCGCACGGTGGCGCTCGGCTATCAGGCGATCCAGGTCGGCGACGCTGCGATCGTGGTGGCCGGCGGCCAGGAGTCCATGAGCCAGGCACCGCACGTGGCGCATTTGAGAGACGGCCAGAAGATGGGCGACGTGCAGCTCATCGACTCCATGATCAAGGATGGCCTGTGGTGCGCCTTCAACGGCTACCACATGGGAAACACGGCGGAGAACGTTGCCAAGAAGTGGCAGATCACACGTGACGAGCAGGATGCCTTTGCGGCCGGCTCGCAGCAGAAGGCCGAGGCGGCGCAGAATGAGGGAAGGTTCAAGGACGAGATCGTTCCCGTCACCGTCAAGACCCGCAAGGGCGACGTCGTCGTGGACACCGACGAGCATCCCAAGCACGGAACCACCGCCGAGTCCCTGGCGAAGCTGCGCCCCGCCTTCGACAAGGAGGGAACGGTGACCGCCGGGAACGCGAGCGGCATCAACGACGGTGCGGCTGCCGTGGTGCTGATGCGCGCCGAGGAGGCCGGCAAGCGGGGCGTCGCGCCCTTGGCCCGCATCGTCTCGTGGGCGACCTGTGGCGTCGATCCGGCGATCATGGGCACCGGCCCCATCCCGGCCAGCCGCAGGGCGTTGGAAAAGGCCGGCTGGAAGGTCGACGAGTTGGACCTGATCGAGGCCAACGAGGCCTTCGCGGCCCAGGCCCTGGCGGTCAACAAGGATCTGGGCTGGGATAGCACGAAGGTGAACGTCAACGGCGGCGCGATTGCGCTTGGCCATCCGATCGGGGCGTCGGGCGCCCGGGTTCTGGTCACGCTCTTGCACGAGATGCGCCGCCGCGACGCCAAGCGGGGCTTGGCGACGCTGTGCATCGGCGGCGGCATGGGAATCGCCATGTGCGTCGAGCGCGGGTAGGCCATCGCGTCCTGCCTCACGCCCGCGTGGCGGTTGGGGCCAATGAGATGAATGACAAGCCGTCCAAGGACGACCCAGGTTCCGGCGCCGCTCGGTTCTTTCAGTCGATGGCAAAGGCAATGGCCGAAAACCAGAGAGCCTGGACGGCATGGCTGGAACAGACGGCATCTGACGGCGCCAGCAAGGACCAGCAACGGCCGCAGGCCGGCCTCGCCGGGGCGTTCGTGGAGGCGATGGCGCGGTTGCGCGCCGATCCCGGCAAACTTATGGCGGCGCAGCTCGATCTGTGGAACGGATACCAGCGGCTGTGGCTCGAGGCGTCGCAACGTATGCTGGGGCAAGAGACGGAGGTTGCGGTCGAGCCTGAGCCGGGCGATCGCCGCTTCCGGGATCCCGAATGGCACGAGAACCCGTTTTTCCATTTCATCAAGCAGTCTTATCTATTGCACTCCGAATGGCTGAAGAAGACGCTCTTGTCCGCCGAGGGGCTGGATCCGGACACGGCGCAAAAGATCGACTTTTTCGGACGCCAAGTCATCGATGCCCTGGCCCCGACCAACTTCCCGCTGACCAACCCGACGGTGCTGCGCGAGACGGTCGAGACCGGCGGCGAGAACCTGGTACGCGGGTTCAACAACTTCCTCGGGGACCTCGAGCTTGGAGCGGGCCGCAGCGCCATACGCCAGACCGACATGGACGCGTTCGAGGTGGGGAAAAACCTTGGCGTGACGCCCGGCAAGGTGGTCTATCAGAACGATCTGATGCAGCTCATTCAATACGACCCGACAACACCGCAGGTCTTCACTCGGCCACTGTTGATCATCCCGCCGTGGATCAACAAGTTCTACATTCTCGATCTACGGCCCGAGAACTCCTTCGTCAAGTGGGTGGTCGACCAGGGCTACACGACGTTTGTCGTCTCTTGGGTCAATCCGGACGCGGGGCACGCCGACAAGGGGTTCGACGACTACATGTCGGACGGAGTCCTGGCCGCCCTGGACGCAATCGAACGGGCGACCGGAAGGCGCGACTCGACGGTCATCGGTTATTGCATCGGCGGCACCTTGCTGGCCGCGACGCTCGCCTACATGGCGGCCACCGGCGACAAGCGCATCAAGGCCGCGACTTTGCTGGCCGCGCAAGTGGAGTTTGCCGAGGCCGGTGAGCTGCGCGTGTTCACCGACGAAGCGCAGATTGCCGCCATCGAAAAGCAAGTCAGTGCGAAAGGCTACCTGGATGGCGCGTCGATGGCCTGGACCTTCAACATGCTGCGCGCAAACGACCTGATCTGGTCATTCGTGATCAACAATTACCTTCTGGGAAGAGACCCGCCGGCGTTCGATCTCCTGTTCTGGAATGCGGACTCGACCCGGCTGCCGGCGCGCATGCTGATCGAGTACCTGCGAACCATGTACGTGAAGAATCTGTTGGTCGAGCCCGGGGGGCTGGAGCTGCGGGGCCGACCCATCGACCTGCGCCAGGTCAAGACTCCGGTGTTTATCCAGGCCTCACGCGAAGACCATATCGCGCCCTGCCGGTCGGTCTACAAGGCGATGAACATATTCGGCGGACCGAAGCGATTCGTGCTGGCCGGTTCGGGGCACATCGCCGGCGTCATCAACCCTCCGGCCAAACAGAAATACCAGCACTGGATCAACGCCAGGAGAAAGCGATACGCTGACATTGACGCCTGGCTCGGTGACGCGACGGAACAACCGGGCTCTTGGTGGCCATACTGGCACCAATGGAATGCCGCCAAGTCGGGGGCGATGGTTCGGGCGCGCAAGCCGGGCGACGGCAAACTTCCGCCGATCGAAGACGCACCGGGCTCCTACGTCAAGGTAAAGTCTTGACAAGGCGAAACCCTTTGGTGCCGGGCGGTTGGACAGCAGCGAGGATATGAGGGATGAAAATCTCGATCGACATCGATTGCTCTGCCGCGGAGGCCCGAGCCTTTTTCGGTCTTCCGGACATCGAGCCGTTTCAGAAGGAGATTCTCAAACAGCTACAGAAGCGAATGTCCGAGCATCTGCAGGCGATGAACCCGGAAGAGCTCATGAAGGTCTGGATGCCGGCGGGGATCAGGGCCTGGGAGCGCATGCAGGAGCAGTTCATGGCACAGTTTGCGGCCGCCGGACGGCCATCGGGCAAGACCAAGAAGACTTAGCCTTCGTGACCGTTGCCAAGAAACGAAACCGGCGGGACCGCTTACGCGCCCCGCCGGGTCCGGAATGGGCAACTGGCCCGGTGGCTTAAGCCTGGAACGGCTTGACGAACGCCTCGACGGCAGCGTCCATCTGTGACCTCACGGGTGCGGTCGTCTTCACAAAGGTATCGGTGGCGATCTTGTTCAGTTCCACGGACTGCGCCACGGCCAGGTCAACCGAACGCGACAAGGCCTCGATCTGCACCGCCGCGAACTCCTGCGGCGTCTTGGCGGCAAGGAGCCTGCCCATGGTCTCGACGTTCTCGCTCGCCGCGGTCTTGGCGTAGGACGCCAACTTCTTCCCGTAGGCCTTTATCCCTGCGGTCATGGCGGCTGCGCTCGCGTTCACCGCGTCGAAGGACTTCGCCGCCGATTTGGCCGCGGCTTGGGTGGGGTTTGCATCGGTCTTGGTGGTCATTCTCGCATGCTCCAATTTGGGGCCCAATGGGGCGTGTTTTTGCGTTGCAAAATACTTTATAAGTCGTGCTGGTTATGGATTCAAGGGAAATTTTGCGCTGCAACAATTTTTGCACTACAAAAAGGCCCTGGCCTGTGGCAGAATGTCCGCAGAGTTTGGCTTCGGCATGCCGGAGTGGCTGGCTTTCCCGGCCATCGATCCAAGCTGGAAGGTCATGGTTCAGCCCCAGGCAACGGAACAAGGGCCCGCCGTTATCAAGAAGTACGCGAACCGGCGGCTCTACAACACCAAAACGGCCCGGTTCGTGACACTTGAGACCCTGCGCAGGATGGTCGCGGATGGGGAGGAATTCGTCGTGCGGGACGCCCGGACCGGCAGAGACCTTACTGCCTCGATCCTGGCGCAAATCATTGCCGAGCAAGGGAGCAAGGGAGAGGACCTTTTGCCGCTCGATCTGCTGCGGCAGGTCATCACCGTGTACCACAAGGGTATGGGCGGCTACCTCGCGGCCCACCTTGAAAGAAGCATGGAGACATTCGCCCAGAACTGGGAACGGATGCACCAGATGGGCGAGTTGGGACGCCGCAATCTAGAACTCTTCCAGCAGTCCATGGGGATGTTCATGCCGACCTCGCCCGTCCGCCGGGAGGACGGCTCAACGCCGGCTCCCGAAGACGACGACGCGACCAAGGCGGACTTCGCCGAACAAGTGCGGGATCTTCGCGCCCAACTCAAGGGGATGCAGCGCCGGCTCGACGAGCTATCTCGAAGGCGCGGGAAAGCATCCTGAACGCGGTTTTACTTCCACCGTCCGCTCAGGAACCCAAGTTGCCGCTCCAACCACGACCCGACTCAAAATCCACTTGAGGGGACGACAAACCGAGTTGTCCCGCTCGGGCTGCGGACAACGAGAGAGGCGCCAGGTGCGACGGACGCGAGACCATCGCCGGTGTCCCGAGGGACAGCCCCTGGCGCCTCGTGGAGCCGGGAAGGCTCCGGCGTCGCGGAGCGGGTCGAGCCCGTCGGCCGGATCGGGTGGCAAGGGCACCTTGGCAGATAGACCGGAATGCCACCCCTCCGACCACTTCGCCGCCGGCCGGGGCCGGCAACGAAGGGGCTCCACGGGAAACCGGTCATGCGACGGGCGGCCCCCTGTCCCGCGCTGGCGACCGGGCGTCCCGAAAGACGCTGGTGGCCCCCCCACAGGCGGCCGGTCCCGAAGGACGACGGCCGTCTCCCCTGAGCGTGGCGGCCGATCAAAGCCCGCCTCGCCGAGGCCGCCGCCGTGAAGCGGCGGCCCAAGGAAGAATAGGGACGTCGCATTCAACGACGCAACTTCCCCGTGCCGACGACCCGATGCGACCAAAGGGCGTGTCGCGCCGCCGGGGCCTGGCCTCCGCCTCCGAAAGAGGGTTCGGCCCCCGAAGCCTGCATCCTGCTTATCCGGTGCGCACGCCCGGGAGGGTACGCGAACCCGGAAAGCGATGCGTTGGCTTCGACGCTTCCGCGTTGCCGTCTACAAGAATTATTCGTTTTTCTTTCGGGGGCAACAATGATATTTTATTCAAAGACTATTTTCTGTGCATAAACTTTCAAGACGCCCACAATACTTCCACAAGTTTTCCACAGACCGATTCACATTGCCGGAAAACGACACCAGCCCGGGTGACGCGCCGGCGCCCGGACCCGCGAGCCTCAATTGGCAAGGGGTGGCCGCTGGTCAGCGCCG
>JBHICX010000085.1:0-8576 GCA_046759805.1 Kiloniellales bacterium
CCTGGAGCGCGCCGGCGGCGGCGCCGGTTAGTCGCCGCGATCGGAGCAAACCGAATCACCCCCCTCACCCAACCCTCTCCCCCCGCAAACCACGGGGGAGAGGGAAGTAAAGGCGGAATCTTGGCAAAGGGCTATTTTGTTTCAACGGTCGGTATTAATGAAAAAATCATCAGACGCTATGTTCAGAAACAAGGCGAGGAAGATGCTGGACAAGCGCAGCTTGAATTATAAAGATTCCGCGCCTGTAAAGGCGTGGAGCTTCAACTTAAAGTGCATTAAGGATTCTCAATATAAAAAGACTCTACCACTTCACTTACCTCTGTGGGATTAATCGTAGAATTTCGTCTACAATAAACTCCGCAAAGTGTACTTGTATTACTTGCACCACGATCCTGAATGCCCTCAGATTGTGGAACTCCTGAAACAAAATTGTAATTAGAAAATGAAATGCACCGCTGCTGGGGCAAGCCAGTATCCATAAATGGAACGCAATTAAATGAAGCGCATTCAAAGCTACCATCGAAATCTATTTTCAATTTTCCTTTTGGCGAGTACGTATTATTTATTAATTTTTTTACTTCTCTTCTTGTTCTTGGGTTGCCACTCCAATTCACGTTTGGAGCAAGCTCTGAAAGAACGGCAAAAAGATAGCGATCGGATTGCCACCATGAAGACAACCAATATCGAGCCTTGAAATCACTACTCCATTCGACTTCGTGCTGGCTATTCGTCCACTCAAGACGTGTCTTGAGAGGCGTTTCTTGGGCCTCGATCCTTTTCGCATGGTTCCCGTAAGTTACACCAGACAAAAACACTAGGAGAAATAGGCACGCCCCGGTTATAAGGAAACGCAAGTATCTCTTGCCTATCATACACATATTATTTCCTCCATGCAGTATCTCATTTTTGGGTGAAATCTTAAACCATATGATCCAACTGATCCACCTCGGAGGAAATTTCTGCGTTCAGCTGGTGCGCCCGATTGCTTTCAACCAACATTTCCCGGATGGCCGGTTTTCTGATCTACAACGATAGCGCAAAGGTGATCTACAACGATAGCACAAAGGGCGCTCGACGAGGAGTCTGCCCCTGACCCGGCATGGTACATGGCAATTGCGCCTGTTCATCCGCCTGATTTGGCGATGGAAACCGATTCTCATCGGCATGACCTGCGGTATCCCACATGCGCGGGCCGGTTCCGCATGAAGGGAATTTGATCTAGGCTGGACGGCGCTGAAGGAGGTGGCCATGCCCGGGTCCAACATCGACTTCTATTTCGACTTCTCCTCGCCGTTTGGCTATCTGGCAAGCCACCGGATCGACGCGCTGGCCGCGGAGTTCGGACGCCAGGTCGACTGGCGGCCGTTCCTGTTGGGGGTCGCGTTCAAGACCACCGGTGCCAGGCCGCTCAATCAGCTGCCAATCAAGGGCGATTACTTCAAGCGCGATATTCCGCGCACGGCGCGGCTGATGGGGGTGCCGTTCACCATGCCCGAGCCGTTCCCGTTCATGGCCGTGGCCGCTTCGCGCGCCTTCTACTGGCTCGATGGACAGGATCCGGCGCAGGCAAAGGCGCTGGCCAAGGCGATCTTTCATGCCGCCTTCGCCGAGGGCCGGGACATGGGCGCGGCGGCGGGGGTGACGGATGTCGCCGCCGGCCTCGGCCACGACCGCGATCAGGTAGAGGCGGCCCTTAAGGACCAGGCGGTAAAGGACCTGCTGCGCCAGGAGGTGGACAAGGCGCTCGACCGTGGCGTCTTCGGCTCGCCCTACATCGTCGTCGACGGCGAGCCGTTCTGGGGCAACGACCGTCTCGACCAGGTTGCCGAGTGGCTCAGAACCGGCGGCTGGTAGGCGGCGCGGAGTCAGGCGGCGGAGACGATCCAGCCGCCACCCAGGACGCGGGTGCCACGGTAGAAGACGCAGGCCTGACCCGGGGCGATGCCGTGCTGGGCTTGGTCCAGGACCACTTCGGCGGCAGCGCCGGGGCGGCCGTGGACCCGAGCCACCGCCGGCTCGCTGGCCGAGCGCAGCTTGACCTCGACGCGGACCCCCGCCGCCTCGCGTAAAGGTTCGTCGCCGAGCCAGTTGAGGCCACGCAGCGTGAGGCGATCGCGGGCGAGCGCCGCGCGCGGCCCGACGATCACCCGGCGCGTGTCGGGCTCGAGCCGAACGACGTAGAGCGGCTCGCTCTTGTCCCGGCGCCCGCCGACGCCGAGGCCACGGCGCTGGCCCACGGTGAAGTGAATCACGCCGGGATGCCGGCCCAGCACGCTGCCGTCCACATGCACGATCTCGCCCGCCGACGCCGCCTCGGGACGCAGCTTCTCGACCAGCCGGGCGTAGGAGCCGTTCGGCACGAAGCAGATGTCTTGGCTGTCCGGCTTGTCGGATACTGGCAGCCGCCAGCGCCGGGCCAGCGCCCGCACCTGGTCCTTCGGCCGGTGGCCCAGGGGAAAGCGCAGGAATTCGAGCTGATGGCGGGTGGTGGCGAACAGGAAATAGCTCTGATCGCGCGCCCGGTCGACGGCCCGGTAGAGCTCGGCGCCGGACATCCCCCGGCGGCGGCGCACGTAATGGCCGGTGGCCAGCGCATCGGCGCCCAGCTCGCGCGCGGTGCCCAGCAAGTCGCGAAACTTAACCGTCTCATTACAGCGCACGCAGGGGATCGGCGTCTCGCCGCGTGAGTACGAGTCGGCGAAGTCGTCGATCACCTCGGCCCGGAACCGGCGTTCGCGGTCCAGCACGTAGTGCGGGATGCCGATCTGGTCGGCCACATTCCGCGCGTCGTGGATGTCCTGCCCGGCGCAGCAGGCGCCCGGGCGCCCGCTGGCGGCGCCGTGGTCGTAGAGCTGCAAGGTGACGCCGACCACCTGATAGCCCTGTCGCGCCAACAGCGCCGCGGTGACCGAGCTGTCCACGCCGCCGGACATGGCCACCACCACGCGGGTGTCGGCCGGGGGCTTGTCGATGCCGAGTCGGTTCATGGTCCGAATATAGGCCGGTACGGTGGCGGCACAAGCGCCGAGGCCTGGGACTCAGCCGGCGTCGAGGCCCATCTGCCAGAAGTCGATCTCGAGGCGGGTGGCGGTAGTGAAGATTTTTTGCAAGGCAGGCTCGCGGCCGGGGCCGGCGCGGGCGGCGAATAGGCGGTCGAGGCCAGCCGCCTCGGCCCGCGCCACCGCCTGGTAGGCCTCGCTGGCGTACATCTCGATCCAGGCGGCGTAGGGGTTGCCAGCGCGCCGGGTGGTCGGGTCGGCCGCCAGCGCCAGGCCGATCTCGGCATAACCGATGATGCAAGGCGCCAGCGCCACATGCAAGTCCAGCGAGTCGCCGGCTTGACCCCGCTCCAGCACATAGCGGGTGTAGGCAAGACAGGCCGGGTCCTCGGGCAGCGCCGCCATATCCGCCTCGGAAAGCCCCCAGTCGGCGCAGTAGCGCACGTGCAGCCCCATCTCCACGTCGAGGATCCCGGACATGGCGGCGGCGGCCTGGCGCATGTCGTTGAGCGTCTCGGCCTTATACGCGGCAAGCCCATAGGCGCGGGCGAACTGGATCAGGAACAAATAGTCCTGGCCAAGATAGGTGCGGAACGCCGCCTCCGGCAGGCTTCCGTCGGCCAGCCGGCGGACGAACTCGTGGCCAACATAACGCCGCCAGTCGCCGCCAGCCGCGGCGCGCAGCCGGGCGAACAGGCCGTCGGCCGGGAACAGCGCCGCCGCCTGGTCTTGCCCCGCCTGGGTCATGGCCGATGCCGGAACTCATACCGCCGAGCCGATGAATCGGCTCGCCTTTCCCGCTCAGACGCCGCTGGGCTTTCGCCGCAGTGGCGGCGACGCGCGCTCGCGCTTGCCGATGATCGAATGAATGCGCTCATCGGAATCAGTCCTCGATGAACATGTTGCGGGTGGTGCGCGGCAGGGAGACGGTGAGGCCGTCGATCTCCTCCGACATGACGATCTGGCACCCGAGCCGCGAGGTCGGGGTCAGGCCGAAGGCGAGGTCG
Source organism: Kiloniellales bacterium (assembly GCA_046759805.1). Taxonomy (GTDB): domain Bacteria; phylum Pseudomonadota; class Alphaproteobacteria; order JBHICX01; family JBHICX01; genus JBHICX01. The sequence continues at coordinate 4,007 of JBHICX010000085.1, forward strand.
AGCATGTCGTCCTCCTCCTCGGTCGGTTCCTTCAACAGCTCGCACCATTCCGCGTCCACCACCACATGGCAGGTCGAGCAGGCCAGCGAGCCCTCGCACGCGCCTTCCAGGTCGATGCCGTGCAGGTGCGCGATCTCCATCACCGACATCCCCACCGGGGCGTCGACTTCGCGTCGGGTCCCGTCCGGCTCGATGAAGGTCATCTTCGGCATGTCGCGGCGTCCGGTGGCTCCGTCACCGCGCCGCCGCCTGGGCGGCGGTGGCGGCGCCGGCGCACAACCCGCTCCACGCCTCGACGAAGCGGTCCACGTCGTCGGGCAGCGACGCCCAGCCCAGGCTGACGCGAATGGCACTGTCGGCCTCCGCCTCGCCGGCGCCCATGGCGCGCAGCACGTGCGACGGCCGCACCTTGCCGGAGGAGCAGGCGGACCCGGCGCTCACCGCCACGCCGGCGAGGTCGAGGCCGATCACCTGAGTCTCCGAGGCCAGCCCCGGCATCATCAGGCAACAGGTGTTGGGCAAGCGCGGCGCCTCTGCGCCCACGATCCTAGCCCCGGGCACGCGTCTCGAAACCTCGGCTTCCAGGCGATCCCGCAATCCGCTGAGACGCGCCCATTCGTCCTGGCGCCGTGCCGCCGCGACCCTTGCCGCGGCGGCGAAGCCGGCGATCGCCGCCACGTTCTCGGTGCCGGCGCGCCGGCCCCGTTCCTGCCCGCCGCCGCGCTGCACCGCCTCAAGCTCCACCGTTCCGGCCAACACCAGGGCGCCCACGCCCTGCGGCCCACCGAACTTGTGCGCCGACAGGCTCAACAGGTCGGCGCCCAGCGCCGTCATCTCGACCTCGATCTTGCCCGCCGCCTGCACCGCGTCGCAATGCACCAGCGCCCGATGCCGATGCGCCAGCGCCGCCACTTCGGCGACCGGTTGCACGACGCCGGTTTCGTTGTTGGCGAGCATGACCGAGACCAAGGCCGGCTGGTCGGACCGGGCCAGCAGGTCGGCCAACGCCGGCAGCGACACCGTGCCATCCGGCCGCACCGGCAACACCTCGGCCCGCGGCGCCGCCTCGAGCACCGAGTCGTGCTCGATCGCCGAGACGATGATCCGCCGTCGGCCCACCCCGGCGAGCGCCAGGTTGTTGGCTTCGGTCCCGCCGCCGGTGAACACCACCCGGTCCGCCGCCGCGCCGACCAGCGCCGCCACCTCGGCGCGGGCGTCCTCTACCGTGCGCCGCGCCAACCGGCCGAAGCGATGCACCGACGACGGGTTGCCGGTGAGGCGCATGGCCTTCGACATGGCGGTCGCCGCCTCTGCCCGCAACGGGGCGGTGGCGTTGTAGTCGAGATAGACGGCGCCGGCCATCGCGGGTTCAGGGGTTCGTGTGGCGGACGACGGGCTGCTGGTCACGGCGCCACCGCGAGATCCGGCGACATGCCCGTTACCCGGTTGCCGCGGCCCCGTTCCGGTCCTGGCGCCTGTGCAACGCGCCGCTGGTGCCAAGGATACGCTGATCGACCACGTCGGCCAAGGTCACCGAGCTCAAGTACAGGTGGATCTGGTTGCCCAACTCCTCCCACAGATCGTGGGTGAGGCAGCGACTCCGATTGGCTCGGCAGCCGGCCGGCGAGCCCGGCGTGCAGCGGGTGGCGTGAATCGGCTCGTCGACGGCCAGCATGGCGTCGGCGACCCGGGTCTCATTGGCCGGATGGGCCAACAGGTAGCCGCCCCCGGGACCGCGCACGCTCTTCACCAGCCCACCCTTGCGCAACCTGGCGAACAGCTGTTCCAGATAGGACAAGGAGATTTCCTGCCGCTCGGCGATCTCGGCCAGCGCCACCGGTCGCCCGCCGCTGTGCTTGGCAAGGTCGACCAGTCCCATCACCGCGTATCGGCCTTTGGTGGTCAGCTTCACGGTTTCCCCCGTTCTCCGGTCGGGGCCCAGGAGCGCACTAATTCTTGGTCCTGGACGTCGCCCGCCGCCCCTTGGTCTCCTCCTCCTCCTTCGCCTCCTGGCCCAGCTCGGCGAGCCCTCCCTGCCACCGCTCGAGGTCCCGCTCCAGCTCCTCGAGACGGGTATTCAGCCGATCGACCTGGTCCATGAGGCCGTTGAGCGCCCGCGTCACCGGGTCCGGCTGCTCGTTGGTGGGCGTGCCGTAAGCGACGAATTCCGCCGCCTCCTCGGGTTGGCGCCGCCCGGCGATCCGGGCCGGGATGCCGACCACCGTGGCCCCCGGCGGCACGTCCTTCACCACCACCGCATTGGCGCCCACGCGCGCGCACCGTCCGACGGTGATCGGACCCAACACTTGCGCGCCCGAGCCGACGATCGCGCCATCATCGAGGGTCGGGTGGCGCTTCTGCCCGATCTGCGAGTTGGAATCCACCGATGGGGCGATGCCGCCGAGCGTGACCCCATGATACAGCGTTACGTCATCGCCGATGATCGAGGTCTCGCCGACCACCACGCCCATGCCGTGGTCGATGAAGAAGCCCTTGCCGATCTGGGCGCCGGGATGAATCTCGATTCCGGTGATCGCCCGCGACACCTGGGACAGTGACCGCGCGGTGAGCCGCCAGCCGCGCCGCCACAGGCCATGGGCCAGACGATGCATCAAGATAGCGTGGAATCCCGGGTAACACAGCACCACCTCGAGGCGCGAGCGCGCGGCCGGGTCGCGCGACATCATGCCGTCGATTTCCTCGCGAAGTCTCTTGAAAACCATGGAATTCCACTATGTTGTTGCTAGCCAGCATGGTATTGCATCGCCTCGTGACATCGCGGCCTATGCGGATCCCGAGGCAAACCATCCATCCCGCTCGGTCGGCGACGCAAAACCGGGTAGGGCACGATATAGGTAGCCGAGTAATTTTATCAAGTTTGCCGCCACCCGCCGCGGGGGCGCCGGTCACAGGTGTTGAATTAATTGCTCAGCCTTGCGCCGGATCGCTTTAGGATCCGGCACGGAACAAGCAGAGGCCAACATGCCTGAAGTCATCCTCAACGGACCGGAAGGCCGCCTCGAGGCCTGGTACACGCACAGCAAGGAGCCGAACGCGCCGATCGCGATCATGCTGCACCCGCACCCGCAGCATGGCGGCACCATGAACAACAGGATCGTGTATGCCCTGTACCGGGTCTTCGTCCGCCGCGGGTTTTCCGCGCTCAGGTTCAACTTCCGCGGCGTCGGGCGCAGCGAGGGCCGCTTCGCCCGCGGCGAGGGCGAACTTTCGGATGCGGCGGCGGTGCTCGACTGGTTGCAGGCGTACAACCAGAACGCCTCCCAGTGCTGGATCGCCGGGTTCTCGTTCGGCGCCTGGATCGGCATGCAGCTGCTGATGCGGCGTCCGGAGATTACCGGCTTCGTAGCGGTCGCCCCGCCCGCCAACATATGCGACTTCAGCTTCCTGGCCCCCTGCCCGGCCTCCGGCCTGATCGTGCAGGGCGAGGCCGACGAATTGGTGCCGCATCAGTTGGTCGGCGAACTGGCCGAAAAGCTTCGCGCCCAGCGCGACATTAAGATCGACTACCGGCTGGTACCGAGCGCCAACCACTTCTTCCACGGCATGATCGACCGATTGACCGAGGAGGTGGACGACTACCTCGAGACCCGCCTGAAGCGCGCCGTCGAGGCGGCCGACTGATCGCCTGTCAATCCTTAGCGCATTATCCACTTACGTGGAATCGCTCCAGCCCACTCCCCCTCCCGGCCACCCCAAGCGTACCATCCCGTGGGTGGCCGGGAGGGGGAGTGGGCTGGAGCGAACTAAACGGATCATGCTCTAGTACCGGCCTTGGCCGGGGCCGGGTGCCGGACGCCGCCGGTTTGCGGCGCCGCCACGCCGGTTGTGCCCGGAAAGCTCAGCGGCAGGCCCTTGAGCGAGCGCACGGCCAGATAGGCGAAGGCCTGTGCCTCCAACGCGTCACCGTTCCAACCCACCGCCTCCGCCGGCACCACCTCGCCGGGCACGGCCTGGCGCAGCATCGACATCAATGCCGGGTTGCGGCGGCCGCCGCCGGTTACCACCCAGCGCCTGACCGGCGCCGGGAAGTACCGCGCCGCCAAGGCCGCGGCCCGGGCCGTGAACGCGGTCAACGTGGCCGCCCGTCGACCGCCGTCAGCTCGGCCAAGGGGTTTGAGTCGAAATCTCCCCGGTCGAGGGACTTTGGCGGCGGGCGCGCGAAGTACGGGTCGTTCAACAGCGCCGCCAGCGCCGCCTCATCGACCCGCCCAGCGGCGGCCAACGCCCCGTCCCGATCGCACGGCCGACCGGTGTGCTCACACGTCCAGTCATCGATCAGCGCGTTGCCCGGGCCGGTATCGAAGGCAACGAGCGCCGCTTCGCCGCCGCCGCCGATCCAGGTCACGTTGGCGACCCCGCCGAGGTTGAGCACCGCCAGCGGCCGCGGCAATCGGCGGCTCATTGCGGCGTGGAAGATCGGCGCCAGCGGCGCGCCCTGGCCGCCGGCCTCGACGTCGGCGCGGCGGAACCCGTTGACCACCTCGATCCCGGTGAGCCGGGCCAGCAACGCGCCGTCGCCGATCTGCCGGCTCAGCCGGCGCTGCGGTTG
>JBHICX010000086.1:0-8521 GCA_046759805.1 Kiloniellales bacterium
CACAGCGCCTCCAGCGCCCCCGACAGCGCCTCGGCGTCGGTCGAGCGCAGCACCACGCTGACCCCGAATCGGCCGCGGCGGAAGTACGGGTAGCTGCCGATCTCCATATCCGGATAGCGGCCCTGCAGCTCGCCCAGGCCCTGGGCCAGGTCGCCCTCGGGCACGAAGCAACTCACCGTGCGCGAGCGCGTCCGCGGGCCGCCGATGACCTCGTGCTTGGCCGCCTCGAACATCGCCCGCATGATCTCCGGCACCCCGGCCATGACCAGGACGTTGCCGATCCGGAAGCCGGGGGCCATGCTCACCGGATTGTCGATGAGCGTGGCGCCGGCCGGGATCCGGGCCATGCGCATCCGGGCCCGATTGAGCTTAATACCGGTGTTGGCGTAGTGCTGCTCGAGCCGGCGCACCGCCTCCGGGTTGCACTCCAGCGGCACGCCGAACGCCTCGGCCACGGCTTCGGCGGTGATGTCGTCGTGGGTCGGGCCGATGCCGCCGGTGGTGAACACGTAGTCGTAGAGGGCGCGACATTCGTTCACCGCGCGCACGATGGCGTCCGCCACGTCCGGGATCACCCGCGCCTCCATCAGGCGCACCCCCAGCTCATTGAGGCGCCGGGCCAGGAACGGCAGGTTGGCGTCCTTGGTGCGGCCGGAGAGGATCTCGCTTCCGATGACGATGAGGCAGGCGGTGACGGTCTGGCGTTGCGACATCGATCCTGGCACCCGGTTGGCCGGCGCATCTTAGCGCAAGCGGCCAGGCCGCATGAAGCGCCGGCCAACGGCGCCGTTGCCGGCGGCGCTGGCGATCACTACCTTGGCCCACCATGCGATTCCCGGATCCCTTGATTCGCGGCCGCCTCATACGCCGCTACAAGCGATTCCTGAGCGACGTGGAGCTCGTCGACGGCCGCCAGCGCGGCGCCGTGGTGACGGCGCACTGTGCCAATCCCGGCGCCATGCTGGGGCTCGACCGGCCGAGCTCGGAGGTGTGGCTGTCCGAGGCGCGCAACCCGGCGCGAAAGCTGCGCTACAGCTGGGAGCTGGTGCGCGTGGACGCAGCCCTGGTTGGCATCAACACCGCCCGTCCCAACGCTATCGTGGCCGAGGCGGTGGCCCAGGGCCGGGTGGCGCCGTTGGCCGGCTACCGGACGCTCAGGCGCGAGGTGCGCTATGGCCGCAACTCGCGCATCGACCTCCTCTTGGAGGCGCCGGACCGGCCGCCGTGCTACGTCGAGGTCAAGAACGTGCATCTGAAACGGGCGACCGCCGCGGCGTTCCCCGACTCGGTGACGGCGCGTGGCGCCAAGCACATGGCCGAGCTGGCCCAAATCGCTCACGCCGGTGGCCGGGCCGTGGTGTTGTTCCTGGTGCAGCGCGGCGACTGCGATCATTTCACCATCGCCGCCGACATCGACCCGGCCTACGCCGCGGCGCTCGCGGACGCCCGCGCCGGTGGCGTCGAGGCCCTATGCTATGCTTGCAATGTGTCGCCAGAGGCCATTGAATTGGACCGGCCCCTGCGGCTTGTGCCGTCAGGCGATCCGGGGACCGCCGTTCGGTAAACGCATGGACATGTTCGAGACCTGGAACACCGAGCTTGGCCCCATCAAGATCCACGGCCCGGACGCCTTCGAGGGCATGCGGGCCGCCGGCCGGCTGGCCGCCGAGGTGCTGGATTTCATCACCCCGCAGGTTGAGCCGGGTGTCACCACCGGCGAGCTCGACCGGCTGTGCCACGATTTCATCGTGGCCCACGGCGCCTCCGCGGCGCCCTTGAACTACCGCGGCTTCCCGAAATCGATCTGCACCTCGGTGAACCACGTGGTCTGTCACGGCATTCCCGGCGACAAGCGGCTTAAAAACGGCGACACCCTCAACATCGACGTCACCGTGATTCTCGACGGCTGGCATGGCGACACCAGCCGCATGTTCTGTGTCGGCGACAAGGTGAAACTGAAGGCGCGACGCCTGGTCGAGGTTACCTACGAGGCGATGATGCACGGCATCTCGGTGATCCGTCCGGGCGCCACCCTCGGCGACATCGGTCACGCCATCCAGAGCCACGCCGAGCGGTTCCGCTATTCCGTGGTCCGCGCCTTCTGCGGCCACGGCGTCGGCCAGGTGTTCCACGACGCGCCCAGCGTGCTGCATTACGGCGAGTCCGGACGCGGGCTCACCCTGCGCCAGGGCATGTTCTTCACCGTGGAACCGATGATCAACGCCGGGCACCACGAGGTGAAGGTGCTCGACGACGGCTGGACGGCGGTCACCAAGGACCGCTCGCTGTCGGCCCAGTTCGAGCACACGGTCGGAGTCACCGCCGACGGCCACGAGATCTTCACGCTGTCACCGGCGGGCTGGACCCGCCCGCCTTACGAGTGACCGGCCATGGCGCAGCGGGACGACCGGGAGGGCCACCGCAGGCGTCTTCGGGAGCGTTTCTTCCACGAACCCGAGGCGCTGCCCGACTACGAGCTCCTGGAGCTGCTGCTGTGCATGGCGCGGCCCCGGGTCGACGTGAAGCCGGTGGCCAAGCGGCTGCTGCGGCGCTTCGGCGGCCTGGGCGCCGTGCTCGCCCAGGACCGGGCCGCGCTCTCCAAGGTCGACGGCGTGAACGACGCTTCGGCCACGGCGCTCATTGCGGTGAACGAGGCGGCCTGCCGCATGCTGCGACACAAGGCGGCCGAACGGCCGGTGCTCGGCTCCTGGAACCAGCTGCTTGACTACGTATCGGTGCGCATGGGCGACGCCCCGCGGGAAGAGTTCCGGGTCCTGTACCTCGATGCCAAGAACAAGCTGATCGAGGACGAGGCGCTGCAGAAAGGCACGGTGGGCGAGACCGCCGTCTACCCGCGCGAGGTGGTCAAACGGGCCCTGGAGCTGCACGCCACCGCCTTCATCATGGTGCACAACCATCCCAGCGGCGACCCGACCCCATCGCGGGCCGACATCGACATGACCCGCGAGGTGGCGGAAGCCGGCAAGGCGCTGGGCATCACCCTGCACGACCACCTGATCATCGGCGGGCGCCGGCACGCCTCGTTCAAGTCCCTCGGGCTGTTGTAGCCGCGGGCGCGGTCCATGCCGTCGGTGGCGGAAACCTTCCAATCCGCGGTTCGACAACATCGGGCGGGTCGGCTTTCGGAGGCGGAAGCGCTCTATCGGCGGGTCTTACAGGCGGCGCCGGACCACGCCGACGCGCTGCATCTCATGGGCCTGGCCGCGGCGCAGCAGGGGCGCTACCCGGCGGCGCTGGAGCTGATCGGCAAGGCGATCCGCCTCAACGACGCCGTGCCGGACTTCCACAACAACCTGGCCGAGGCCTACCGGGCCCTGGGGCGGATCGACGAGGCGCTGGCGGCCTACCGGCGGGCGATCGCGCTGGCCCCGGGATTCGTGGGCGCGCATCTGAACCTGGGCGGCGTGTTGTGCGAACGCGGCCTGTGGGACCAGGCGGAGGCGTGTTACCGAAACGCCATTGCGGCCGAGCCGGACCTGGCGCCGGCACATTATAACCTGGGCGACGTGTTGAAGACACGCGGCCGCCTCGACGAGGCGGTAGCCTCGCTCAAGCGCGCCGCCGAGCTGGCGCCGGACATGGCGATCGCGCACAACAACCTGGGGGCAACGTTGCAGCTCCTGGGCCGGCTCGACCAGGCGATCGACAGTTTCCGCCGGGCCATCGCCGTCAACCCCGATCTGGCGACGGCGCAGCACAACCTCGGCGTTGCCCTCACCGACAAGGGACGCATCGAGGAGGCCGTCATGCGGTTCCGCAAGGCGATCGCGCTCGCCCCCGACCTGGCGATGGCGCATTGGCATCTCGGCATGTGCCTGTTCGACACCGAGGGAGCAGAGGCCGCGGCCGCCGCCTTCGCCGAGGCCATTCGCCATGATGGGAAGCTGGCGCTGGCCCATTGCTACCAGGCCATGGTGCTGGACCTGATGGGCCGGCGCGACGACGCGGCGGTCGGTTTCGGGCGCGCCACCAAGCTGGCGCCGGAGCTCGAGCACACCGTGCGCGGGTTCCGCTATGCCCGGGCGCAGGCGCCGGCGGCACCGCTGTTCGGGCTTTCCACCAGTACGCTGGCCCACGCGCTGGCCGCGGCGACGGGCGACGGGCTGTATCTGGAGTTCGGCGTCTACCGCGGCAAGTCGATCACCTTCCTGGCCGGGCTCACCCGCCGGACGCTGCACGGCTTCGATTCCTTCATCGGCATCCCGGACGACTGGACCGACGATTCCCCGCGCGGCGCCTATGATGCCGGCGGCGAGCTGCCGCGGGTGCCGGCGAACGTCCGCCTGCACCAAGGCTGGTTCGCCGACAGCCTGCCGCGGTTCCTCGAGGATCACCCCGGCCCGGCCCGGTTCCTCAACGTCGACTGCGACCTCTATGATTCGACCCGGACCATCTTCTCGCATCTGGGCCCGCGCATCCAACCCGGCACCGTGATCATCTTCGACGAGTACCTGGCCTACGAGGGCTGGCAGCGGCACGAGTACAAGGCGTTTCAGGAGTTCGTGCGAGACTCGCCGCACACGTACGAGTACATCGGGTTCAACATCTTCGGCCGGCAGGCGGTGGTGCGTATCGTGGCCCGGGCGTGACCCTCGGGGCCGCGGGTCGGCGGTACCGGCCGGCGCCCCCGTGCGCCAAACCACAGACGAGGAGGTGGGCATGTTGTTTATCGATGCTGAGCAGGTGCATGCGCTGCTCGACTATGGCCACCTGGTGGACGCCCTGGAAGAGGGCCACCGCGAAGGCGTCGAGGCCATGGAGGACATGCTGCTCGAGCAGCCGTCCCAATCGGGCAAGGCGACGCACTTCCTTGCCCGCGCCGCCTGGCAGCGCCGGCGCGCCTTCGGCATCAAGCTAGCCACGGTGTTCCCGGACAACGAGACCCACATGACCGGGCTGCCCACCGTTCAAGGGACCTACGTGTTGTTCGACGGCACCAACGGAAAGCCGGTGGCGTGCATCGACGGCACCGCGCTGACGCTGTGGAAGACCGCCGCGGACTCGGCGCTGGGCGCCAGATTCCTGGCGCGCCAGGACGCCGAGGCGATGCTGATGGTCGGCGCCGGCGCATTGGCGCCGCATCTGATCACCGCGCATACCACGGTCCGCCCCTCGATCCGCCGGGTTGCGATCTGGAACCGGACCCGGTCGCGGGCCGCACGCCTGGCCGCCGGCCTCGCCCTCGAGGCCGTCGCGGTCGCCGACACCGCGGACCTCGAGGCGGCGGCGCGGCAGGCCGACGTGATCTCTTGCGCCACCATGGCGACGGCGCCGTTGATCAAGGGCGACTGGCTCAAACCCGGCGCCCATCTCGACCTGGTCGGTGGCTACACGCCCGAGACCCGCGAGGCCGATGACGAGGCCGCGCGCCGGGCGCGGATCTTCGTCAACTCGCGTCTGACCACAATCGGCTGCTGCGGCGACATCGTCGGGCCGATGGAGGCCGGCGTGATTTCCGAGACCGACATCGTGGCCGATTTGTTCGAGCTGTGCCGCGGCGAGCGCGCCGGTCGCGAGAGCGCCGAGGAGGTCACCTTTTACAAGAATGGCGGCGGCGGTCATCTCGACTTGATGACGGCACGCTTCGTGGTGACCCGCGCCGCCGAGATCGAGGTGGCGTAACCCCGGCGCCGCCGCAGCCGCAAGGCCGCGCCCGCATCGGCCTCGGACCCCGGGCGAGCCCGCGCCGGGGTAGGCCAATGTCCGTCGCATGGCGGCGGATTCGGCGACGTTCGGGGCCGACCCGTTAACACTTTCTTGGGTTTCGCCGGCTATGGTCGAAGCCCAGTTCTAGAGCGTTAATTTTGCCGGTGCCCCATGATCAGCAACCGCGTCGGCCGGGAAAGGCGAAGTACGCTGTTGTACCGCTACGGGTCGCAGCTCGGCCAGGTCCTGGAACGCAATCGCGCCGAAATGGCGTTGTTGGCAGCGAAGCAGGCCGCGGAAAAGTCGGCCGAGATGGCACACATAGCGATGTGGCACGCCGAATGCGCCAACCAGGCGAAGAGCACGTTCCTGGCCAACATGAGCCACGAGCTTCGCACGCCCTTGAACGCCATCATTGGCTTCTCGGACATGATCATAAAGGAACTTCGAGCCTCCGGACAAACCGGTTCAAAGCATCTCGAATACACCCAGGACATCAGCAATTCCGGAAAGCACCTGCTGGGGGTGATCACCGACATCCTGGATCTGGCGAAAATCGAGGCCGGGCAACTGGTCCTGCGCGAGGAGGTCGTCGATATTGAACCGGCCATCAGGTATTGCCTGAAACTCATCGGCGAGAATGCGCGGGCCAACGGCCTGGAGCTGAGACATCGAGTCCCGAGAGACCTGCCAGGGGTCTGGGGCGACGAGTTGAAGCTCAAGCAGATCGTGATCAACCTCCTGTCCAATGCCGTGAAGTTCACGCCGGCCGGCGGGACGGTCAGCCTGAGCGCCATGGTGGTGGCGGACGGAGGTATGACCATCAGAGTTTCGGACACCGGCATCGGCATCGCGCCCAAGGACGTTTCGACGGTAATGATGCCGTTCCAGCAGGTGGACGGCACCGCCAGCCGTAGTTACGAGGGGATCGGGCTTGGCCTGCCCTTGAGCAAGGCGCTGATCGAGTTACACGATGGCTCTCTTGAACTCGAGAGCGAGGTCGGCGTCGGCACCACGGTGACCGTGTGGCTTCCGCCGGAGCGGGTGCGATGAGCGGGCCCGACCGCAAGCGGCAAGCGCCCACCATGCGCGACGTCGTGGCGCGCCCCAGTATCGTGGCCCCTGCGAGCAATGTCGGCCCGGGTTGCCCGACCAGAGGAATGGAGACTCGTTCATGGACAGTGTTGAGCTGAAGCAAACCCCGATCAAGGATGAGAAGCCGGATCGACAATCGGCTCCGCCATCGCACCCGCGATCTGAGCCGCAGCCGGCACCGCGGTCGGACGCGCAGCCGGACGCGCAGGACGAACGGCTCGGCCGGGTCGTGTCCGTGTCCGGATCACAAGTCGTGGTCCTCCTCGACGACCATATGAACGGCGGGATGTCCGAGGAGTACAGCGCCCTGCAGATGGGCTCGTTGGTCAAGTTTCGGACCCCCGTGTCCAGCGTATATGGGGTGGTCAGCGGCCTCAGCATCCCGATCCCGGCGCGCGAGTCGAATGAAAACGAGATGAAGATCGTCGAGCTGGAGCTCCTGGGCGAGGCCGAGACCCCTGCCGAGGGGACCAATGCCGTGTTCCAGCGGGGCGTGTCCATATTCCCGTTGCTGGGGGACAGCGCGCTTGCCTCGGCTCAGGAAGACCTGGCTCGGGTCTACGCCTGCCGGGCCACCTCCAATGTGCAGATCGGCACCCTGTACCAGGACCGGGCGGTGCCCGCTTTCATCACCATCGACGACCTCTTGGGCAAGCATTTCGCGATCGTGGGCAGCACCGGTACGGGCAAGTCATGCGGCGTGGCGCTGATCGTTCGCGCCATCCTCAGCCGCCACGCCAAGGGCCACGTGCTGGTGCTCGACCCCCATAACGAGTATGCGCGGGCCTTCGGAGACTCGGCCGAGGTGCTCGACACCCGGACGCTTCAGCTGCCGTACTGGCTTCTCACCTTCGACGAGTTTGTCGAGACCCTGTTCGGCGCCAAGACCAGGGACCGGGAATCGGAAATCGCCATCCTCGGCGACCTCATCGTGGCGGCCAAGCAGAACTTCCCCGGCAACACCGAGAACGGCGCCGTGCTGACCGTGGACACCCCGATCCCCTACCGGATCGGCGACCTGGTTCGCATGATCGACGAAACCATGGGCAAGCTGGATCGGCCCGAGACCTCGGCCCCCTACATGCGGATCAAGTCGAGGCTGAACAACCTGCAGACCGACCAGCGATACGCCTTCATGTTCCCGGGCCTGGCGGTGCGCGACAACATGGCGTCGATCCTGTCGCGCATCTTCCGGCTTCCGGTCGAAGACCGGCCGGTGACCATCGTCGACCTGTCGGGGGTGCCGTCCGAGATCTTGAACGTGGTGGTATCCGTGCTGGCGCGGATGACTTTCGACTTCGTCCTTTGGAGCGACCGCGAGACACCGATCCTGCTGGTGTGCGAGGAAGCCCATCGCTATATGCCCCAGGATACCAGGCTCGGCTTCGAGCCGACCAAGAAGGCGCTTTCGCGCATCGCCAAGGAAGGCCGCAAGTACGGGGTGTCCATGTGCCTGGTAAGCCAGCGCCCGTCGGAGTTGGCGATCGGCACCCTGTCGCAGTGTAATACCATCTTCGCGATGCGGCTCAGCAACCAGAAGGACCAGGAGTTCGTGCGCGGCGCGCTGGCCGAGTCGGCCATTGGTCTGCTCGACTTCCTGCCCTCGTTGCGCAACGCCGAAGCCATCGTCGTGGGCGAAGGCGTTTCGGTGCCGGTACGGATGTGCTTCGAGGAGTTGCCCGATGACTGCCGGCCGATGAGCGGAACCGCATCGTTCTCGACCGCCTGGGAGACGGACGCCCAAAGCGACATCGACGCC
>JBHICX010000087.1:0-8511 GCA_046759805.1 Kiloniellales bacterium
CCCTGTCTCCCCGACGAAAGCCGCAAACTCACCCCGCGTTACCTCGTACTTGCCCATCGCAATGGCCCGCGGGATCGTCACACCGTGTTGCGGCCCCTCGTCGGCCTCCCGATCCTTCTCACCTTCGGGCGAGCCCATGGTGAAGCTGCCCGCCGGGACCACCACCATCTCCGGGCACTGGGGGCAGTCGCGGAACACCTGCGGATCGGCTCCCGCCGCCGAGGCGACGAACAACACCAAGACGGCGATCATGCGAGTAACCATTGGCAAGGCTCCCGTAAGAGCAGCATTAGTGTAATCCATGGGCGCTCACGTGGACAAAGAAATGTGCCGTGATATACTTTGAACTTTCTACCCTCCTACGTCGACGTACGGCAAGGTTAGGAGATTACCTGCCGATCGCGCGTGGCCGGTCGGTGCGGCGAGAAGGCCTCCCGGCCGGTATCACCTCCCGGTCGATATCAAAGGAGGACGCCATGACCATCCGGAAGCTTCTCGGCACGGCTGTCCTCGCGATGCTGTTCAGCCTATCGGTACAGGCGTTCGCTCAACCTGTAGAGGAAGAGGAGGAGCCGATACAGACGAAGCCCAGCCCTGTGGAACAATTGATCGACAAGGAGTTGCTCGGAACACCGGCGGCCCCTCAGGGACAATTCGATCTCCGTTTGGCGCTGCCCGAGGAGGTGCGGATGTTTAAGGGCGGGGCATGGAGGTACCTCGAGGGTCCCCTCGGCGAGATGCTGCCGGGCACGGCCTTGCCGGCGGTACAGATGCCGACCCCGGGCCAGGCCGCGCCGAGGCTGCCGGCCGTCCAGCAGGTGCCGAGCATGGTCGCACCGGCGCCGGCTCCCGCGGCACCGGCCGCGCCGCGCCCGCAACAGAAGGCTCCCGAACCCACCGGCCAGACGCTGCGGTGATCCGCCGCGCCGCCGCCCGCAGCTCTCTCGGGCCAGGCGGTCACTCTACCGCTTGATTGTCTTCCTACTTGATTTCCGCCTCCACTTGCGCCGCGGCGGCAGGGTCGCCGGCTTGCCGTAGGATGGCCGCCAGCATGCGTAACATCGTTGCATCGGGTTCAAGCCTTCGGGCGCGTTGCAACAGCTCGACCGCCTCGGTGAGACGGCCCTGGGAATGAACCAGGACGGCCAGGTTGTTGATGGCTTCGAGGCGGGCCGGATCGAGGGTCAGGGCTTGCCGCAGGTGCCGCTCGGCCGCCGCCGCGTCGCCGACTTTCACGTTTGCCGCGCCCAGGTTGGTATGGAGCCTGGCCAGGTTTTCGGGGCTGACCCAATCGCGGAAGTCGCCGCCGCGGGTGGCCGCAAGGGCGCGCTGTAACGCGGCGCGGGCGTCCCGGTCGCGCCCGACGCCGATGAGCGCCGTGCCGTAGTTCAGCCACACCTCCGGGTCTTGCTCTCCACCCGCAACCGCCACTTCCAGCTCGCGGACGGCCTGCGCGAAGTCCCTTTCCCGGAGATAGATGGCGCCCCGGGCGGCGTACCATGGCCGGGCGGCTCCCGCCCATTGGACGGCCACCCACAGGGGATCGCGCATCTCGCTGGGCTGCGCCGGCTTGCGCGCCTCCAGCGCGTGGCGACCGGCGGCCTCCCGGTTGCCCAGGGCCATGTAGACCTTCGCCAGTGCCGCATGCGCCTCGCGCTGGCGCGGGTTGAGCGCCAGGGCCTGCCGCAGGTGATCGCGCGCGCGCTCGAACCGCTGGGCGGCCAGCGCCAGTTCCCCCAACCGCAACGCCGAGTACGGATTCTGCGGGTCCAGCTCCGCGGCGCGCTCGAAATGCCGCCGCGCCGCCTCGAAGCGGCCCAGGAGCGTCAGGTTCTCGGCGTATCGGACATGGGCCGGCGCGTAGCTCTCATCCAATGCGATGGCCCGGGCGAAGGCGTCGGCCGCCTGCGTGGGGTCGGCGCGGCCGAGGCTGATCCCCAGGTAGTAATGCCAGCGGAATACCGTGGGCTCGATCTCGATGGCCCGGCGGTAGCACCGGGCGGCCTCGTCGACCCAATCGTGCACCAGGTAGAGGTTCCCCAGCGCGCCCCAGGCCGCCGCCGACCCGCGTGCTTCCGCCACCGCCGCGCGCGCCGCGCGTACGGCCTCGAGCAGCAGCGGCGACGCCGCCGCCAGATTGCCGGGCCGGGGTATCGTCTCCTGCGCCGCCGGGGTGCGGCCGTACCCCGCGGCCAGGCCGATGGCGATCGCCAGCAGGAGGACCGCGCCGCGGCCGCGCTTCACGGCGCCTCGCCGCGCCCCTTGTGGACGGACAGTTCGCGGTCCACGCCGGCGGCGGCGAAGCGTTCGCGGCTGCCGTCGGGCCAGGTCACCTCGATCGCCTCGATCCGGTCGATCGGCCCCAGGCCGAAATGCGCCCGCGTGTCGTTGCCGCTGGCATAGCTGTACGCGGACTGCACCAGGCGGACGAACCTCCGATCCCCGGCCCGCAGCGTCACCTGGGCGCCCAGCGCGTCCCTCGGCCCGGCCAGCGTCCGCACCACCAGCCAATGGGTCCCGGGCGCCGGGGCGTCGTTGCGGAACACCCGTGGCGGGCCGCTGATGTTGCCAACCACCAAGTCGACGTCGCCGTCGCGGTCGAGGTCGCCGAAGGCAAGGCCGCGGCTGGTCGCAGGGCGGCTGGTAAAGGCGCCGGCGAGGGCGCTGACATCGGTGAAACGCCCGGCTCCGTCGTTGCGGAACAACAGGTTGGGTTCCGCATAGGCGCCCCAGAACGCGCCGCCGGCCGCCCCCGGCAGCACCCGCCCTTGCTGCACCCTGCCGTTGACCAGGGCCAGGTCCAGATCGCCGTCGTTGTCGAAGTCGAAGAACCCGCAGCCGAACCCGGTGAACGGCAAGTCGACCTGGGCCAGTCCCGAGGCATCCGAGTGGTCGGCGAAGATCCCGTGTTCGGTGGCCAGATAGAGCGTATTCGACTCGTTCTCCATATGGGTCATGAACAGGTCCGGCCTGGCGTCGCCGTTCACGTCGCCGACCGCCACCCCCATGCTGGCCTCGGGCTGTCCGTGGCCGTTGAAGGCGACGCCGCGCAGGATCGCCTCCTCGACGAAGCTGCCGTCGCCACGGTTGACCCATAGCTGATTGGCCTCGGAATCGTTGGCGACGTAGATGTCCACCAGCCCATCGCCGGTCAGATCGGCAAACACCACGCCGAGGCCCTTGCCCGGTGAAGTGATGCCGGCCGCGAGGCTCACGTCGCTGAAGGTGCCATCGCCGTTGTTGCGATAGAGCGTGTCCAGGGTCCCCTGGAAGTTTTTCGGCCCGCAATAGGCGAACGGAAAAGTATCGCCTTTACAAGCACGCGGCGGTACGAAGTCGAGGAAGTGCACCACATAGAGGTCGAGATCGCCGTCGCGGTCATAGTCGACAAACCCGGCAGACGAGCTCCAGTGATCACCGGCGAACCCCGCCGGCTCGGTACCGTTGCGGAACGTGCCGTCGCCGTTGTTGAGGTAGAAGGTGTCGGGTCCGAAGTTGGTGACGTAGACGTCCAGGTCACCGTCGTTGTCGACGTCGCCTACGGCGACACCCTGCCCGTAGCCTGGATCACCCAGGCCGGCGCTGGCGGTGATGTCGCGAAACGTCCCGTCCGGTTGCTGGCGAAACAGCCGGTTGGGGGCCGGCGCCTGGGGCCGGCCCGGCGGCGGGAAGCGCACCTGATAGAGGTCGAGGTCGCCGTCGTTATCGTAATCGAACAGCGCCACCCCGCCGCCGGTCACCTCAGGCACCAGGTAGGTGCCGTCGGGCCAGCTCTCTGGAATGTCGCCCGGAATGAGTTTCGAGGTGATCTCGGTAAACAGGGGCCCAGGCTCGGCCGCGGCGGCGGCGTCATCCTGCACCCAGCCGCCGGCCAACCAAACCATGCCCCCGACCAGGCCGATCGCGACCAGGAGGCATAGCCCTGCCGGGCCCGGCGGTCCGCGGCGACTCTCGGTTCGTGGTGCCATCGGCGTCAGCCACCCCCAACCGAAAACGGGACTCTCGCGGAGACACGAAGGATGTCAAGCCGGCAGACGCTTTCTTGATCGGCATGAACCGACACCTTAACCTCGAAAGCCCTTTGGGCGGCAAAGCAGGGTTAAGGCTAATGGATCGATCCGTGTCCTCCGTCGACAGGACGCGTCGGTGCCTTGAGAACATCGAGCGCCTCGACGAGACGGTCAACGCGTTCATCACGGTGATGTCGGAACAGGCCCTGGCCGATGCGGCGGCGATCGATGCGGCCGTGGCCCGGGGTGAATGGCCGGGCCTTCTTGCGGGCATGCCGGTCTCGATCAAGGATTGTATCGACGTCGCCGGCGTGCCGTGCACCAACGGATCCCTGTTCTATCGTGACTACGTGCCGAACGAGGACGCGCCCATCGTGCACCGGTTGCGTCAAGGGGGCGCGGTGGTCGTGGGAAAGACCAACCTCCACGAGTTCGGTTACGGCGCCACCACCCAGAACCCGCATTTCGGTCCGACACGCAATCCGTGGGATACGGACCGCATACCGAGCGGCTCCAGCGGCGGGGCGGCGGCGGCCGTGGCGGCGGACATGTGCGTCGCCGCCGTCGGCTCGGATACCGGGGGATCGGTGCGCGTGCCGGCGGCGGTGAACGGGGTCTCGGGCCTGCGCCCGACCCTGGGCGCCATTCCCATGAGCGGCAGCAAGACTAAGCTCAGCCCGGCGATCGACACCGTCGGGCCGATGGCCCGTTCGGTGGTGGACCTGACCCACATGTTCGCGGTGATGGCGTTCTACGACGACGAAGATCCGACCTCGGTGCCGCACCAATGGGACGACTTTCTGGCGCGGCTGGATCATGGCATCGAAGGCCTGCGCATCGGTCTGCCCAGCACCTATTTCTTCGAGGATCTGGCGCCGGACGTCGGGGAGGCGGTCAAGGGCGCGGCCGACGAGCTGGCCTCGATGGGCGCCTTGTTGACCGAGCTGCGTCTCGAAGGCGCCGAGGAGGCACACGCGCGGGTCATGCCGATGGTGTGGGCCGATTTGTACGAGTTCCACCGTCAGCGCGTGGAACAACACCCGGGGATGTTTGGCCAGGACGTGCTCGATCGGATCTTGCTGGGCCGCTCGGTCTCGGGCGCGGATTATGCCGCGGCCCTGCGCTGGCGGGAGCACTGGAATCGGGTCGTCGAGCGGGCCTTGCGGGACCTGGATGCCATCCTGACGCCGACCAGCCCGGTACCCGCACCGTTGATTTCCGAAAGCACCGACATGTTGGCGACGACGCACCAGCTGACCCGTTTCACGTTTCCATTCTCCTGGGTAGGCGTGCCTGGTCTATCGATTCCCTGCGGGTTTACCGCCGAGGGCCTGCCGATCGGCATGCAGCTCCACGGCCGACGCTGGACGGAAGGTCTGCTTCTCAGAATGGGCGTGGCCTACCAGCGACGGACCGACTGGCATTTGCGCCGCCCACCTCTCATCGGCGGCGATGCAGCCTGTTGAGGGCACATTGCTGTCTTCGCCGTTTCAAAGCGTTGCGGAGACATGCGTGTAGGGTCAATTAGCTAGAGATTCGGCGGGACGCGTCTCACAACCTGAAGAGTCGCGAGGGACCATGGCGCCAATGCCGGCCTGCCTCCCGCGCTCAGCGTCGCAAGCCCTGTGATTTTGCGTATAAGGGTGGCTTGAGGGCGCAAATCTCCGGGACCGCCGGATGCCTGGACAAAGCTGGACCCTGTCCACCCTTGGCGACGGTGCGAAGGTCGGGATCCTGGCTATCGCGACCGTCGCGGCGGTGGCCGTTACCTGGCTCCTGCCGCCAATCGCCCAGGATCCGGCGTATCATGACTTCGCCGACCGGCGCGCCTTGCTGGGGCTGCCGAACTTCGCCGACGTGGCCTCCAACCTGGGCTTCCTGGTGGTCGCGGCGCTGGGGCTGTCCTTGGTCCTGGGCCGCCGGGGGCGCGGGATGTTCGCCGCGCCCGCGGAGCGCTGGCCCTATGTGGTGTTCTTCGTCGCGGTTGGCCTGGTCGCCATGGGCTCGGCCTATTATCACCTGCGGCCGACAAACGAGACCTTGTTCTGGGACCGCCTGCCGATGAGCGTCGCCTTCATGGCGCTCGTCTCGGCCTTCGTCATGGACCGGGTCGATCGCCGAGCCGGGCTCATCATGCTGCCCTTGGCCGTTGCGCTGGGTGTGGCTAGCGTCCTTTATTGGCGCCTGACCGAGGCCGCCGGTCACGGTGATCTGCGCTTCTACGGCCTGGTGCAGTTCTATCCATTGCTGGCGGTGCCGCTGATGTGCTGGCTGTTCCCCGGCCGTCACACGAGCCGCCGGCATGTTGTATATTTGATCCTGTGGTACGGGGCGGCCAAGGCCTCGGAGCACTGGGACCACGAGATCTATGCCCTGCTCGGCAACACGCTCGGCGGCCACAGCCTGAAACACCTGAGCGCCGCCGTGGCGGCCTTCATGGTGGTGGCGATGTTGCGCGGCACCGGCCCGGCGAGCCGGCCCGGCGGACAACGGAGGTAGAACATGGCAAGCATCGGATTCATCGGGGTCGGCAACATGGGCGGGCCGATGTCCCGCAACCTGGTCAAGGCCGGCCATGAGGTGCGCGCCTTCGACCTGGTCGACGCCGCCCTCGATCGGGCCGTGGCCGACGGCTGCGCGCGCGCCGGCAGCGCCGCCGAGGCGGCGGCCGCCGCCGAGGTGGTGATCACCATGCTGCCGGCGGGGGGAGGATTCGCGCGCGGTCTATCTGGGCGAGGGACGGGTCATCGCCACCGCCGCCGACAACCGGGTCAATGGCACCACCCTGCTCATCGACTGCTCGACCATCGACGTGGCCACCGCCCGCGAGCTCATCCAGGCGGCTGAGACGGCGGGCCTGGATATGGTCGACGCGCCGGTGTCGGGCGGGGTTAAGGGTGCCGAGGCCGCCAGCCTGACCATCATGGTCGGCGGCTCTGAGGCGGCGTTCGCGCGGGCGCGACCGATCCTGGAACAGGTCGGCCGCAACGTCGTGCATGCCGGCCCGGCGGGCAACGGCCAGGTGGCGAAGACCTGCAACAACATGATCCTCGGCGTCACCATCATCGGCCTGTGCGAGGCCTTCGTCCTGGCCGAGAACCTGGGCCTGGAGGCGCAGAAGCTGTTCGAGATCTCGTCCAAGTCCTCGGGCTCGTGCTGGGCGATGTTGAATCACTGCCCGGTGCCCGGCGTGGTCGAGGCCTCGCCCGCCAATAGCGGCTTCAAGGCCGGCTTCGCGGCGGCGATGATGCACAAGGACCTGAAGCTGGCCCAGGACGCGGCCATCGCCTCCGGCACCGCGACCCCGATGGGGGCGGCGGCGGCGGCGCTGTACGGCCTCTACGTCAACGCCGGGCATGGCGGCATGGACTACACCGGCATCATGCAGCTGATTCGCGGCGAAGCCGCGATACGATCGTGAGGCCTTGGTGGAGGGCGCGACCTTAAGCGGCGGGCCTGTTTCCGGTCCGGTTGGCGGGCGAATCAGCGTCGAATTTAAAGCATTTTTAACCCGTGCCGGGGATGATGGCGGTCGAACCCACGCAGCCTGAGGGTCCTGTCGTGAAGAGCGAATACCTGCAAGTGATCGCCCTGATCGAGCGATTGCATCGCCAATTCCTGGAAGTGGTGAAGAACGAGCTAGAGCGCCTCGGGGTGCAGGACATCAACAACGTCCAGGCGTTGATCCTGTACAACATCGGCGACGACGAGATGACCGTCGGCGAGCTGACGGCGCGCGGCTACTACCTCGGCTCCAACGTGTCGTACAACGTGCGCAAGATGGTGGAGAACGGCTATCTGGTCCAGGAGCGCTCGACCCACGACCGCCGTTCGCTGCGGGTACGCCTGCCGGAAAAGGGGATCGCGCTGTACCGCGACCTCGATGAGATGTTCCGGCGCCACGTCGAGGACCTAGAGTCGGGCTTCGCCCTCAGCGAGGAGCTGAAGGTGGCCAACAAGGCGCTCAATCGCCTCGAGCGGTTCTGGATCAGCGCCCTCAATTTCGGACTACGCGCGCGCCCCCTGGCGGCGGCCGACTAGCTTGCCACAGGCTTCCCACCCGGGCCTCCGGTCCGGCCATGCAGTTGAGAGGCGATTGGACGGCTTGCGTAATCGCCATGGTTGACAAACGCCGCAAAGGCATTGTCTTCCGAAGGTCGATTTGGCAGGATCGTACCCGTAAATTAAGCCATACAAGAAATGTCGGCTTGACCTGAGTCAGCGATGATTGGGGTCGAGCCCACGCCGCACGAGGACCTTGCCGTGCAGAACGAGTATTTGGACGCGATCGCCCAGATCGAGCGACTACATCGCCAGTTCCTGGAAGTGGTGAGGAACGAGCTGGAACGCCTCGGGGTGCAGGATATCAACAGCGTCCAGGCCTTGATCCTGTACAACATCGGCGAGGACGAGATGACCGTCGGCGAGCTGACGACACGCGGCTATTACCTCGGCTCCAACGTGTCGTACAACGTGCGCAAGATGGTGGAGAACGGCTATC
>JBHICX010000088.1:0-8392 GCA_046759805.1 Kiloniellales bacterium
GACGTTGCCAAGTATGTACTGCGCATATTGAAACGGCGCGGTGAGACTCCGGTAACGACCTGGAAGCTTCAAAAGCTGGTGTATTACGCGCAAGCGTGGTCGCTGGTTTGGGATGATGAGCCCATATTCCAGAATCGGATAGAGGCATGGGCGGGTGGCCCCGTTGTCCCCGATCTCTATCAGCAACATAGGGGGCGCTTCAAAATTGCCGATATTGCCGGGGGTGATTGGCGCAATCTGACAGAAGATGAGCGTGAAACCGTTGATGTGGTGGTTAATCACTACGGCCAAAAATCTGCCCAATATTTGAGTGAATTAACACACCAGGAGCGTCCGTGGAGGGAGGCCAGAAGGGGGCTAAGGCCGGGGAAGCGTGGCACGCGGGAAATCACCCAGGACTTACTCGCAGACTATTACGGCGGTCTCTAGCCGAGATTTAGGTGGCGGGTAAACGCGACCGGCGAAAGAGGCGGCGCAAGCAGCGCCGCAAGGGCGAGATACGCGCACGAATAGCCCCGGCTCCAGAGAAAACACCGAAAGAGGTAGCTCGGATAGCGCCTGCAAAAATCGTTCCTCCTATTGAGCTGAGGCCCTCAAAGCAACGGATGGAGCTTGATCTTTCGATGGCTGATCGGGAGGGGCGTTGGTCATGGGGAGTTGATAGAGACTGGACAGAAGATGTTTGGATACGGGTTATCGGGCCATTTTTCGCCGACTACACAAGAAAAACATGGGGCCAGATTGATGCGGAAACTACTGGTCCCGCAAGCAGAAGGAGGCAAAAGCATACATATTATGATTTCACTATGATAAAACGAGAGGCAATCAGAAGATTAGAAGCTTTAGAAATAGATGACTTTGCGCCAGATATGTTTAGATTTAGGATTAGTGGTCTAAAAAGACTTTATGGGTTTAGGGTAAATCCAACGTTTCATTTTGTGTGGTATGATCCGACACACGAGATAATTCAGCCCGGCAGGAACTGAAAATAATGCTTGCTATTATCAGATAGGTTCAGTATAACAGGGGCATGAACAAGCTGCCCCTTGAGAAGCGCGTACAAATCCTTCACATGCTGGTCGAGGGTTCCTCCATGCGAGCAATCGCCCGCGTGGCGGACGTTTCTTTCAACACCGTTGCCAAGCTGCTTCGGGATGCCGGCATAGCATGCGCTGCCTATCACGATGAGCATGTGCGAGGCATCAAGGTTCAGCGGCTTCAATGCGACGAAATCTGGTCGTTCTGCTACGCCAAGGCTAAGAATGTCCCGGCTGCAAAGAGGGCGCCTAGCTATGCGGGCGATGTTTGGACATGGACGGCCTTGGACGCTGACAGCAAACTCATTGTCTCATGGCTTGTCGGTGTGCGCGATGCCGAGTGTGCTAACGCATTCATGTTGGACACGGCGGACAGGCTCGGCAATCGCGTTCAGCTAACCACGGATGGCCACGGCGCCTATCTCGACGCTGTAGAGGGTGCGTTCGGGATCGACGTGGATTTTGCCCAGCTTGTGAAGCTCTACGGCTCGGTTCCGACTGGCCGGGATGCTGCAACCCGCTACAGTCCGCCGGTCTGCATAGGCGCTCGCAAAGAGCGTTTCCAAGGGTATCCTGATCCTAGTCACATCAGCACGTCCTATGCCGAGCGCCACAATCTCAGCATGAGAATGCACATGCGGCGCTTCACCAGGTTGACCAACGCTTTCAGCAAGAAGATCGAAAACCACTGTCACGCCCTGGCGCTGTATTTCATGTTCTACAATTTCGTTCGCATTCACAGCACGCTCAGGGTCACGCCGGCAATGGCGGCAGGGGTCACGGATCGCTTGTGGGACATGAACGATATCGTCGCACTGATCGACGCTCGCGAGCCTGCGCCTAGAAAGCGCGGTCCTTACAAGAAACGGATTTCAAACTGACGCACTACCCATCGAGCCAGGGGGTTGACGTTGCAGAAGGCGGAGCACATGAAGGCTTGTGGTACCAACCAAGGCGGGTCGACAACCGGGCTTTGGCCGGCGCGCTCATCGAGCGGCCTCGGCCCGTGACCGCCAACACCATTAAGGCCGGGGAGCGATGATGGCAGACAAGCCGCTATTGGGGAAAGTTGCCATCGTGACCGGCGGCGCCGGCGGCATCGGCCGGGTGCTGGTTCGGGCCCTGAGGGCGGAAGGAGCGAAGATCGCGGTGGTCGACGTCGACGAAGGCTCGATGCGGCGTCTTGGCGAGGAACTGGCCCAGCGCTCCGACCACGACGTCGTCACCCTGGCGGCGGATGTCTCCGATGTGGAAGCCTGCAGGATGGCGGTGGAGCGGGTAACGGAGAAGCTTGGCGGCATTCATATTCTGATCAATAACGCGGCGGTGGGCATGGGTATCATTCGCCCCGACCATTTGACTCGGCTGGTGCGGATCCAGGAGATCACGCCAGCCCTATGGCAACGCTTCGTCAACACCAATCTGTCCGGCGCCTGGTACATGACGCGATTTGCCGCACCTTATCTGCTGGCTCAGGGCTGGGGCCGCATCATCGACATCTCCACCAGCTTCTTCACCATGCTGCGCGGGCGCTTCCATCCCTACGGCCCGGCGAAGGCCGGCCTGGAGGCCATGGCCGCCGGTCATGCCGCGGAGTTCAAGGGCACCGGGGTGACGGTGAACGTGGTGGTGCCGGGTGGGCCGACCGACACGCCCATGGTGCCGCCCGAATCGGGCATGAAGCGCGAAGATTTGATCTCTCCGCAGGTGATGGCGCCGCCAGTGGTGTGGCTTTGCTCCCCGGCCGCCGATAGGATCACCGGCAACCGTTACGTCGCCGCGCATTGGGACATGAGCCAGCCGCCGGATCAGGCGGCGCGGCGTTGCGCCGCCCCCATCGCCTGGCCGCAACTGGCGGAAAGCCCGGTGTGGCCGGGCGGACGGCCCGACGATTGACCCACACACAGGCAGGAGTAGCACCCAATGAACCAAACCAAGGTCACTACCTTCGCGTCCCGCAGCCAGGACGCCCACTGGGAAGAAGGCCTGCGGCCGTACTTCGTGTACCGGGACCTGGGCGTGAGAGAGGCCACCGCCGGCAAGGTGCTGGCCCACGTGATTCGCGCCAATGAGCCCTGTGCCGGCCCCATGGGCTATCACTCGCACCAGCTCGATTTCCAGATGGTGTACATGCTCAAGGGGTCGTCGCGCATGTACTTCGAGGACGTCGGCGAGATCGAGGTGAAGGCGGGCGATGCCTGGTTCCAGCCCCCCGGCGTCAGGCACGAGGTGCTGGACTACTCCGACGACTTCGAGGTGTTGGAGATCACCATGCCGGCGGACTTCGCTACCGCATCCGAGCAGCGTTGATCGAAGCTTCCGTGACGGCGGCCGGTATCCACCTCCCACGCCGGAATCGGCTTGTCGGTGCCTGAACCAATCCGGACCGAGACGGCGATGCGCCGTTCCGGTGCCTTCGGGGCGCCATGACCGCGCCCGCGGCACCCGGCGCGCTCCTCGGCGACGCCGCACGCGGCATCCTGTGGATGCTGCTCACCATGCTCATGTTCGCGAGCATCAACGCGGTCGCCAAGTACCTGACGCAGACCTACCCGATACCGCAGGTGGTGTGGGCGCGCTATGCGTTCCATATGCTGCCCTTGCTGCTGTTGCTGCGCGGCCGCCTACTCGAGTTGACGGCGTCCCGGCGGCTTGGGCTGCAACTGACGCGCTCGCTGTTGATGATGACCACCACCGGCTTGTTTTTCACCGGTGTCCGCTACATTCCGCTGGCCGACGCCGCCGCCATCATGTTCGTGACGCCGATCCTGGTCACCGCGCTGTCGGTGCCGTTGTTGGGCGAACCGGTGGGGCCGCGCCGTTGGGCGGCGGTGATGTTCGGCTTCGCCGGCGCGCTGATCATCATCCGCCCCGGCGCCGGGGTCATGCACGTGGCCGCCTTCCTGCCCTTCTGCGCGGCGTGCCTGCATTCGCTCTATCAGATCATCACCCGCAAGGTGAGCGCCGACGACCCGCCGCTCACCTCGCTCGTCTACACCGCGCTCTTCGGCGGCGTGGTCTCCAGCGCCGTGGTGCCCTTCTTCTGGACCACACCGGATGCGACCGGCTGGGCGCTGATGGTGCTCCTGGGACTGCTCGGCGGCGGCGGCCATTTCGCCATGATCAAGGCGTTCCAGGCCGCGACCGCGGCCACCGTGACGCCCTACGGCTACACCATCCTATTATGGGCGACGCTTTACGGCTTCGTCTTGTTCGCCGACTTGCCCGACCTCTGGACCGTGGTCGGCGCGTCGATCATCGTGGCGAGCGGCCTCTATATCTTCCACCGCGAGCAGCGGCGCCGGGGTGTTGTCGGCCCGGGCACCCTTGACTGAGCGGCGGCCATATCACGATCATTCGCCAACAAGGCACAACCGCGGCAGGGGGCAACCATGAGCCATCCATTCGATCTCTCGAACAGACGCATCGCGATCTCCGGCGCCGGCGGCGGCATTGGCTCGGCCACGGCGCGGCTGGTTGCCGACATGGGCGCCGAGGTCATGCTGTCCGACCTCGAGGCACCGACGGCACTGGCGGATCAGATCCGCGCCCAGGGTCGCTCGGCGGAGGCGACGGCGCTCGACGTGACCGACCGCGGCGCCGTCGAGGCCTGGGCGCAAGCTTGCGATGCGGTCGACGCCTTCATCGATTGCGCCGCCATTTGCCCGTTCGACAACTGGGAAGACGACGGTTGGGACGGCGTGGCCGAGCGGGTCTTCGCCACCAACCTCCAGGGACCGCTCAACCTGACCCGCGCCTTCTTGCGCGGCATGATCGAGCGCAAGAATGGCCGCATGGCGCTAATCAGCTCCATCGCTGGGCGCAGCGGCGGCGTGCGCGCCGCCCCGCACTACGTCATGGCCAAGGGCGGCATCATCGGTTTCGTGCGCTGGCTTGCGAGGAAGGGGGCGCCCCACAACGTGCTGGTCAACGCCGTGGCCCCTTCACCGGTGGCAACGCCCATGATCGAGGGCGTGCCGTTCGACACCGACACGTTTCCGTTGCGCCGCGTCGCCCAACCGGAGGAGATCGCCGGGCCGCTGGCATTCCTCATCTCCCCGGCCGCGAGCTATATCTCCGGCGTGGTGATCGATATCAACGGCGCCATGTACTTCGGCTAGCGGTCCGGCGACCACGGCGTCAGGCGGGGGATCCAGCGCGGCACGTTGGCCTTGTACCGGTGATAATCGTCGCCGAAACGCCGTTCCAGGCCCTTTTCCTCGATAAGCGGGAAGTAGACGGCGTTGACCGCGAAGAAAAACGCCATCCACGCGGCCAGCCGCCACGATTGAAACAACAGCGCCTCGGCCGCCAGCCCTGCCAGGGCGCCGGAGATCATCGGGTTGCGCACGTACCGGTAGGGACCCTGGACCACCAACCTGCGCGGCGGGTCCCAGGGCGCCGGAGTCCCCTGTCCCTCGACCACGAACAGCCGCACCGTCCACACGGCAAGGGTGAGACCGACGACCGCGAAAACGAGCCCCAGCCAGAAGGCCGCTTGGCGCGGAGAGGCAAGGGTGACAGCCTGGCCGCCGGCGCTCGCGGCCCAGAGGATCAGCGCCGGAACGACAACGAGCGCGGTTCCGGGAAGAATGAGGATGATCCCGATAAGCCGCCAGTTCACTGTCGCCTCGTGGTCAATCACCCGGAACGGCGCCGCCGGCTACGGCCAGACCTGGACGTAGGCTGAGCGCTCGCGTTCCGAGACCGATCCGAAACTGGCGTCGTACTCGGCCTTGAGTTCGACCAGGTGATCGGAGTCGAGGAACCGCTGGAACGTTTCCTCGCTTTCGAACTCGTACACCGCCATGTACTGGTGGCGGTCCTCACCCATGATCGCCTTGTAGCGGCGGGCGCTGACCGCGCCCCGGAATCGAAGCAGCTGAGGACAGTGCTCGGTGTTGTACCAGCGGTTGAAAGCCTCTTCTTGCTCGGGCGTGATCGTGGCCTTGACGATGAACAGGACCGTGGACATGGTTCGCTAACCCTCGAATGCAATTCGCACAGACCAGCGGTGACCATAGCGTCAAACCCGCCGGGAGCCATACCATTTCCTGCATCCGACCCTGGGGTAAACCGGCCCGTGGCTGCCGCGTTTACGCTACAATCCCGACACGCTGCCATGCGACCAAGAGAAAGGAGGACGCCATGGCCCTCGAGGATTACCAGACGGCATTGGTCACCGGCGCGTCGAGCGGCATCGGCGCGGCCGTGGTCAGGGCGCTCGCCGGGCGCGGCATCAACGTCCACGCGGCGGCCCGCCGCAAGGACCGGCTCAAGGCGCTGGCGGCGGAGACCGGCTGCGTCCCGCTCGAGCTCGACGTTCGCAACATCGATTCGGTGCACCGGAAGCTCGGCGGGCTCACACTCGACATCCTGGTCAACAACGCCGGGCTGGGGCGGGGCGTCGAGGAGATGTTCAAGGCCGACTTGAAAGACATCGACGCCACCCTCGAGACCAACGTGATCGGCGCCGTGCACGTCCTGCACGCGGTCCTGCCAGGCATGGTCGAGCGCAAGCGGGGGCACGTGGTCAACATTGGCTCGGTAGCCGGGCTCTACCCGCTCAGGTCCGCGATCTACGGAGCCAGCAAAGGCGCCGTGCACCTGTTGACCCAGAACCTGCGGATCGAGCTTAAAGGCACCGGCGTGCGGGTAACCGAGATCTGCCCCGGCAGGGTGCGCACGGAATTCGCCAGGGTCGCGTTCGGCGAGACGGCGGAGAAAGAGATGTACTCCGGCTTAGAGGTCCTGGTGCCCGGCGACATCGCCGACGCCATCTTGTACGCACTCGACGCGCCGTGGCGGGTCAATGTTTCGACCATCGAGATCACACCCACAGAGCAGATTCTTGGCGGCCAGACCTTCGTGCCGGTGTCGAGCAGGTAGGCCCTCGTGGCCGCGTCCGCAGGAGACGACGACATGAGCGAAGAGGCACTGCCGGCAAGCCTGAACACGGATCCCTACTGGTGGGAGGCGGCGCCGTTGCCGGAGCCTGACGAGCAGCCGCTGCCGCGGGAAACCGACGTCGCCATCGTCGGCGCCGGGTTCACGGGCTTGAGCGCCGCGCTCACGCTCACCCGGGCCGGGCGGCGGGTGCAGGTGTTCGACAAGGACCGCCCCGGCGAGGGGGCCTCCAGCCGCAATGGGGGCATCGCCAGCGGCAATATCAGGACAAGCTTCTCCAAGATGGTCGCCGCCATGGGTCTCGAGCGGGCGAAGGCCATCTACGGCGAGGGCAAACGCGCCCGCGAGGATCTGGCGCGGTTCCTGGACTCGGAACGAATCGACTGCGATTTTGCCCTTGTCGGCCGCTTCACCGGCGCCACAACACCCGCCCATTACGAGCAAATGGCGCGCGAGGCGCAGTTCATGCACCGCCACCTGGGGATCGCCACCTACGCGGTGCCGAAGGCCGAGCAGCACGCGGAGCTGGGCACCGATTTCTACCACGGCGGCGTCGTGCGCCCTGACATCGGCGGCCTGCATCCGGGCCGGTTTCACGCCGGCTTGCTGGCCGCCGCCTCGGCCGCCGGGGCGGTAGTGCACGGCCGCACTGCGGTCACCGGCGTCCGGCGTGATGGGCGCGGGTTCGAGGTGCGAACCGCCCGCGGGGTGATCGGCGCCGGCGACGTGCTGGTCTGCACCAACGGCTACACCGGCGGCGTGACACCCTGGCTCAGGCGCCGGATCGTGCCGATCCCGAGCCAGATCATCGCCACCGCGCCACTCATGCCCGAGCTCATGCGGCGGCTGATGCCGAAGCGGCGGATGATCGGCGAAAGCCGCAACCTGTATCATTACTACCGGCCGTCGCCGGACGGCACCCGGATCGTGTTTGGCGGCCGACGGGGGGCGGAAACCGACGATCCCTTCGTCAAGTACCGTCACCTCAGACGCGGTCTGGTCGCGATTTTCCCCGAGTTACACAGTGTCGCCATCACCCATTCCTGGTGGGGCTACACGGGCTACACCTTCGATTTCCTGCCCAAGCTGGCGGTGCACGAGGGCGTCCACTATGCCTGCGGGTTCTGCGGCTCCGGCGTGGTCTGGGCGCGTTGGCTCGGGCGCAAGGCGGCGCTACGGATTCTCGGCGATGCGGACGCCAAGACCGTTTTCGACGAGATGCCGTTCAGGACCCGGCCGCTCTACAACGGCCGACCATGGTTCCTGCCGGCGATGATCGGCTGGTATCGCCTGAAGGACAGTCTCGGGATGTGAACCCGCCGTCGGCGGGCCTCACTCGTCCCACACCCTCTCCGGCAGCGGAAGGCCGTCGAAGTCTTGCGCGCCGAGCGGTCGGTCGGGCCCAATGCCCAGGCGCGCCAGCAGCGACATCAGCTGTCGCACGTGCT
>JBHICX010000089.1:0-8379 GCA_046759805.1 Kiloniellales bacterium
CGGCAAAGGCCGAAGCAGCCGCTTCGGCTGCGAAGGCCGGGCGCGCAGGCAGGTATGATATGGGTGGCCGGGTGGGGGCGTGGGCTGGCTCAGCCTGAACGGATAATGCGCTACGCCGGCAGGAACGCCTTGAGGGCGTCCAGGGTGGCGCCGGGGTCCTCCACCATCATCAAGTGGCCGGCGCCGGGCAACTCGACCACCTGCGCCCCGGCCACGGCGTCGGCCAGCGCCCGGCCGCGGGCGGCCGGCGTCATGCGGTCGAGCCGGCCCAGTACGAACAGCGTTGGGCAGGTCACCTTCGCCGCCGCCTTGGGCCCGCCGGCGTAGGCGTCACAGGCCGCCAAGTCGGTGGCCAGCGCCGCCATGCGGCCGCGTTCCAACAGGCGCCGGTCGGCGCCCATCAGCCACAGGCCGGGTGCCGGGTGCCCCCCCATATGGGCCGGCCGGCCATGTCCCCAGTCGGTGATGAAGTCGAACGCCAGCCACCGGCGGGCCCGCGCCGCGGCCAACAGCTCAGGGTTTACCGACATCCTGTCGGCGACGCCGAGAAGCGCCAGCGCGCTCACCCGGGCGGGCCGCCGCGCCGTCGCCTCGAGCGCGGTCACGCCGCCCATGGAATGACCGACCAGCGCCGCGGTCTCGATCCCGGCCGCGTCCATCAGCCGATCGACCCAGTCGGCGAGCTCGCCGATGCCGGGTAGCGCCGTGCCGTCGCTGCGGCCGTGGCCGGGCAGGTCGGGCGCCAGCACCGACCGGCGGTGATGGGCGAAATAGCGAGTCTGCAGCGCCCAGACCGTGTGGTCCAGCCCGGCGCCGTGCAGGAAGATGACCGCCGGCTGGCCCGGGTCGAACGGCCGCCCGCCGGTGGCTACGAACACCGGCTCCGCGTCGACTGAGAGCCGCACCGCTCAGGCCGCCTTGACCGTCCGCGCAGCCGCGTGTAGCGCCCGCCCCAGGTCGTCGATCAGGTCGTCCGGGTGCTCCAGCCCGACCGAGATGCGGACCATGTCCTCGCCCACCCCGGCCACCTCGAGCTGGGCCGCGTCCATCTGCTGATGGGTGGTCGAGGCCGGGTGGATAACGAGCGACTTGGCGTCGCCGACATTGGCCAGGTGCGAGAAGATGCCGAGGCTCTCGATGAACCGGGCGCCGGCGGCGCGCCCGCCCTTGATGCCGAAGCTTATGATCGACCCGGCGCCCCTGGGCATGAGGCGCTTGGCCAGCTTTCGGTCCGGATGGGAGGCCAGCTCCGGGTAGATGACCCAGGAAACGTGCTCGGACCGGCTGAGGAAGGCGACGATGCGGCGGGTGTTTTCGACATGCCGCGCCATTCGCATCGGCAGGGTCTCGACCCCTTGCAGGATATAGAATGCGTTGGCCGGGCTCATGCAGGCGCCGAAGTCGCGCAGCCCCTCGGCCCGCGCCCGCATGACGAAGGCCTGCGGCCCGAACTCCTCGGCGAAGTCAATGCCGTGATAGCCGGCGTAGGGTTCGGTCAAGGTCGGGAACTTGCCGCTGGCCTCCCAGTCGAACCGGCCGGCCTCCACCAGCACCCCGCCGATGGCGACGCCGTGGCCGCCGAGCCACTTGGTGGTCGAGTGCATGACGATGTCGGCGCCCAACTCGATGGGCCGGCACAGATAGGGAGTGGCGAAGGTCGAATCGACCATCAACGGCAGCCCGGCGTCGTGCGCCACCGCCGCCACCGCCGGCACGTCCAGCACCTCCAGCCCCGGATTTCCGAGGATCTCGGCCAGCACCAGGCGAGTCTCCTGCCGGATGGCGGCGCGGAACCCCTCGACGTCACGCGGCTCGACGAACGTGGTTTCGATGCCGAACCGGGGCAGGGTATGGGTCAGCATGTTGATGGTGCCGCCATAGAGCGAGGACGCGGCCACGACGTGGCCACCGGCGCCCATCAGGGTCGCGATCGCCAAATGCGTCGCGGCCTGTCCGCTGGCCGTGCAGATCGCCCCGACGCCGGACTCCAGCGCCGCCAGGCGCTCCTCCAGCACCGCCACGGTGGGGTTGGCGATGCGCGAGTAGATGTAGCCCGGGCGCTCCAGGTTAAAGAGCGCGGCGGCGTGGTCGGTGTCGTCGAACACGTATGACGTGGTCTGGTAGATCGGCACCGCGCGGGCGCCGGTCACTGGGTCCGGTCGTTGCCCGGCGTGCAGGCTCAAGGTCTCGAAGTTTAGGAAGTTCGGCTGCACCATGACCCAATACTCCTGCGGTTGGATGGCGCCCGGCGCGACGGGTGCGGCGCCCCGCTTGCGTATGGCCGCGCCATCGGTGGTTTCGGCGTTATACTAGCGTTCCTTGATCTTGACCCGTCCCGCTCCCCCACCCGGCCACCCACGGGATCGTATGCTATGGGTGGCCGGGTGGGGGAGCGGGAGGCCAGGAGTCGGCCATAATGGCCGATAGTATTACTCGGCGGCGTCGGGCTTTTTATTCCCGACTTCTGTCCATTGGGCGGCGGCCGCGTCGTCTTCGCTTCGGGCGTCGACCCAGCGCTCGCCCGCCGCGGTGTCCTCGCGCTTCCAAAACGGCGCCTTGGTCTTCAGCCAGTCGATGAGGAACTGGCAGGCCTCGAACGCGGCCTGGCGGTGGGCCGAGGCGGTCGCCACCAGGACGATCCGCTCACCGGGCTCGAGCCGCCCATAACGGTGGATGATGAGGCTCGCCTCGAGCGGCCAGCGCCGCCGCGCCTGGGTCTCGATCCGCGTCAGCATCTTCTCGGTCATGGCCGGATAGTGTTCGAGTGTCATCGCCTCGATCGCCTGGCCGCCGGCCATGTCGCGGACCAGGCCGACGAAGGCAACCAGCCCGCCGATGTTGGGCGCGTCCCGGGTCAGCCGCTCCAGCTCGGCCCCGACGTCGAAGTTTTCCCGTTGCAGCCTGATCATCGTCCCCGCACCTTACCCGCCGGTCACCGGCGGAAACAGCGCCACCTCGTCGTCGGGCCTCAACTTGTGCTCCGGGCCGGCATATTCCTGGTTGACCGCGACCCGCACCACCGAAAGGTTCTCGAGCGCCGCGGCGTGACCCGGCCCGCACCCCTTGAGCCAGTCGAGAAGGGCCGCCACGGTGTCGACGCCGGTTGGCGGCTCGACCTGCTCCTCGCCGCGTCCGACCCTGCTGCGCAGCCAGGCGAAGTACAGGATCCTCATCGCCACACCTCGTTGAACGGCAGGAAGTCCACCATGCTTCCCTTGGCAAGCTCGGTCACCTCCTCGGGCAGCTCCACCAGCCCGTCCGATTCGACCAGCGAGGTGAGGATGCCGGCGCCGTCGCGCGGAAACTTGTCGGCCACCAGGCTGCCGTCCGCGGCGGCCACCAGGCGGGCGCGCACGAACTCGCGCCGATTCAGCTTCTTCTTGTGGGCAAATCCGGCGCGCACCCGGAACAGGACCGGCTCGAAATCGGTACAGCCGGCGAGGCCGAGGATCAGCGGCCGAGCGAACTTGAGGAACGTCACCATGACCGCCACCGGGTTCCCGGGCAGGCCGACGAACGGCACCCGCCCCACCTGTCCCATGGCGACCGGCCGGCCCGGCTTGATGGCCAGGCGCCAGAAATGCAGCGAGCCCAGCTCCTCGACCGCCACCTTGACGTGGTCCTCCTCGCCGACCGAGACCCCGCCCGAGCTCATGATCAGGTCGTGGTCCTCGGCGGCATGGGCCAGCGCTTGGCGGATCGCCAGGCGGCGGTCGGCCACGATGCCGAGATCGGTGACCGTGCAGCCGAGGCCCTCGAGCGCCCCGTGCAGGGTCACGCGATTGGAGTCGTAGATGCAGCCAGCCGGCAGACGGGCGCCCGGATTGCGCAGCTCGTCGCCGGTCGACATGAGCGCCACCCGCAGCCGCCGGTAGACCTTAAGCCGGGTCAGACCGAGAGACGCCGCCAGGCCGACGTCCTGCGGGCGCAGGCGCTGGCCGCGCCGCAGCACCGTGGTTCCCGCCGTCACGTCCTCGCCCGCCCGGCGGCGGTTGGCACCGCGGCGGATGCCCGGGCGGATGACCACGACCGGCTCCTTGGCGTTGCCTTCGAGCCGGCAGTCCTCCTGCATCATGATCGTGTCCGCCCCGTCCGGCATCGGCGCGCCGGTGAAAATGCGGATGGCCTCGCCCAGCCGGGCGGCGCGGCCGAGCGGGTGGCCCGCGCTCGTCCGACCGGTGACCGGAAGCCGGGTCTCGCCGTCGCCATCGAGGTCGGCGAAGAACACCGCGTAGCCGTCGACCGCCGCGTTGTCGTGGGGCGGCACGTCGCGCGCCGCGATCACGTCGGCGGCCAGGATGCGGCCATGACCGTCGCGCAAGGCCACCTGTTCCGGCTGGCTAACGGTGACCAGCGTCTGGCCGAGGAGCGCCAGCGCCTGGTCGGCGGTCATCAACGATCCGCCTTCGGCGAAGCAGTCATCGCTCAACTGCGCCATTCGTCGCCGCTCCGTTCAGGCCGCCTCGACCGTGAGCGCACAATGCGCGACGATGAAGTCGGCGATGCCGGGCACGTCGTTCAGGTCGAGCACCGGCAGCGGCCGCCCGTACGGGTCCTCGGCCCTAAGCGCCTGATCGGCCGCGACCGCGACCACGCGCGGATCGCCGCGGCACAGCATCGGCTTGCCGATCGCCGGCCGATAGACCTCCAGCTTGTCGTGGGGGTGCTTCTTGAAGCCCTCGATCAGCAACAAATTGACCGGCGTCATGCGCCCCGTCAAATCCTCGATGGCCGGCTCGGGCGCGTCGCGGTTCTCGTGCATCAGCGCCCAGCGCCGGCTCGAGGTTACCAGCACCTCGGTCGCCCCGGCGGCGCGGTGTTCATAGGAATCCTTGCCTGGCCGGTCCACCTGGAAACCGTGATGCGCGTGCTTCACGGTGGACACGGTGAGGCCGCGGCCAACCAGCTCGGGCACCAGCTTGACGATCAGCGTGGTCTTGCCGCTGCCGCTCCAACCCGCCAGACCGAAGATCCTCATGGCCGTCCCTGCGTCGCCGGACGCCTCCGAAACCAAGCGCCTCACGGCGGACGATGGGTCGCCTGGCAAGGCGCGTTCTCGAGGCAAAGGCGCCGCGGATGGCTAGCCGGCGCTGGCCGGCTTGCCGCCGGTCCTCACGCGGCGCACCGCCACCCGTTTTAGCGGCCGCGCCGCGGCGCCGCCGCCGGGTTCGTCGCCGGTCATGTGAACCAAGCCCGCGCGCAGATACTCGTAGCCGGTGACGAGGGTGAGGATCGCCGCCAACCACAGGCCGATCTCGCCTACCAGCGTCACCGGCAGCGCATCGGGTCCGGCGTCGCCGACGATCAGGATACCGATGGCCACCATCTGGATCACGGTCTTCAACTTGGCCTTCCGGCTGACCGGCATGCCGACGCGCAGCTCGGCCAGATACTCCCTCAGTCCCGACACCATGATCTCGCGGCACAGGATCACCAGGGCCGGCAACAGGGTTGGTCCCGAGATCCGCTCGAAGGTCGCCAGCATCAACAGCACCGAGGCCACCAGCAGCTTGTCGGCGACCGGGTCGAGGAACCGCCCCAGGGGGGAGACTTGCTTGCGGGCACGCGCCACGTAGCCGTCGAAATAGTCGGTGAGGCAGGCCGCCGCGAACAACGCGCAGGCGACCCAGCGCGCCACGTCACCCTCAATGAAGAACAGTACCAGCAACACCGGGATCACGCCGATGCGGGACAGGGTCAAGAGGTTGGGCAGGCTGGTCAGCATGGCGGTCCCATGGGTCAGTACTGGGTCGCGACCGGGTGGCGCCTAGGCGTCGGCATGGAAGTGATCATATACCTTCTTTGCCACCGCTTTGCTAATGCCCTCGGCCCTTTCCAGGTCGGCCAGCCCGGCGCGCGCAACGTTACGCGCCGAGCCGAAGTGGTGCAACAGGGCGCGCCGGCGCACCGCCCCGATGCCGGGAATGTCATCGAGCGGCGACCGCCCGATGGCCCGGGAGCGCTTGTGCCGATGGGCGCCGATGGCGAACCGGTGCGCCTCGTCGCGCAGCCGCTGCAGGAAATAGAGCACCGGATCGCGCGGCTCCAGCGTGACCGGCCCGCGCTCGGGCAGGAAGAAGCGCTCGCGCCCGGCGTCGCGGTCCGGTCCCTTGGCGATGGCGACCACGGCGACGTCGTCGATGCCGAGCTCGGCGAACACCTCGCCGGCGACGTTGAGCTGCCCCTTGCCGCCGTCGAGCAGGATCAGCTCGGGCCAGGCGCCGCCCTCGCGGTCCGGGTCCTCCTTGAGCGCCCGCGAGAAACGTCGCGTCAAGACCTCGCGCAGCATCGCGTAGTCGTCCCCCGGCGTGAATCCGCTGGGACCGCCCGCGGGGCGGCCGGCCGGTGCGTCCCGGGCTCCCTTGATGGTAAAGGTCCGATACTGGTTCTTCACCAGGCCCTCCGGGCCGGAGACGATCATCGCGCCGGCGGCATGGGTGCCGGAGACGTGGCTGTTGTCATAGACCTCGATGCGGCGCGGCGGCGCCTCCAGGCCGAAGCGCTTGGCCAGCGCCTCCAAGAGCCGGCGCTGGGTGCTGCTTTCCGCAAGCC
Organism: Kiloniellales bacterium; assembly: GCA_046759805.1. Lineage (GTDB taxonomy): Bacteria > Pseudomonadota > Alphaproteobacteria > JBHICX01 > JBHICX01 > JBHICX01. The sequence continues at coordinate 6,553 of JBHICX010000089.1, forward strand.
TGCGGCCCAGGGCCTCGCGGGCGTTGTCGAGGGCATGCTCGATGAGCTTCCGCTTGGCGCCGCGGCGCGGCACCATGAGGCGCACCCGTCCCCCGGCGCGCACGCCGAGCGCCTCCTCGATCAACGGGCCTTCCGCCGGCCGATGGCTGAGCATGACATGGGGCGGCGGCCGCTTGTTGTCGTAGAACTGGCCGATGAACGCCGCCAGAACCTGGTCCACGGCCAGGTCGCGCGCATGCCTCGGGAAATAGGCCCGGTTGCCGTAGTTGCGCCCGGCGCGGAAGAAGAACACCTGGACACAGGTTTGCCCGCCGGCCTGATGGGCGGCGATCACGTCGGCGTCGGCCAGCCCTTCCAGGTTGATGTCCTGACGGGACTGGACCTGGGTCAGCGCGCGGATGCGGTCGCGATAGGCCGCCGCGGCCTCGAAATCGAGCGCCCGGCTCGCCGCCGTCATGTGCTCGGCGAGCCGCTGCTGCACCTGGCGGCTGTTGCCAGATAGGAAATCTCGGGCCTGGGCGACCAGCCCCGCATACTCCTCGTGGGTGACATACCCGACGCACGGCGCCGAGCAGCGTTTGATCTGGTACTGCAGGCAGGGACGGGTGCGGGCCTGGAACACCGTGTCCGAGCAGTTGCGCAGCAGGAAGGCGCGCTGCAACGCGGTGATCGTGCGGTTGACCGCGCCGGCCGAGGCGAAGGGCCCGAAATACTCGCCCTTGCGGCTGCGGGCGCCGCGGTGCTTGGTGACCTGCGGGCAGTCGTGGTCACCGGTGATCAGGATGTAGGGAAAGCTCTTGTCGTCGCGCAGCAGCACATTGTAGCGGGGCATGAACCGCTTGATCAGGTTGGCCTCCAAGAGCAGCGCCTCGGCCTCCGTATGGGTGGTGATCACCTCGATCTTCACCGTTTCGGCGATCATGCGCTGCAGTCGATGGCTGAGCTTGGCCGGGCCGGCATAGCTGGCAACGCGCTTCTTCAGGTTGTTGGCCTTGCCGACGTAGAGGACGTCGCCGCGCGCGTTCACCATCCGGTAGACCCCCGGCGCCCCGGACAGGGTCCTTGCCTGCCGCTGGACCACGTCAACGCCCCGGGCCAGGTTCGGCGCCGGGCCGTGGGTCTCGGTGTCGGCGCCGCCTGGCCGGCGCCGGCGAGCGGACTTCTGGTCGGCGGTCATGACCGATATTGTGCGGCCGTCGGCCACCGCGTCAACGCCGTTCACAGGCCATTGTCGACCAATCGACGCCCGGCGGGCCCATTCGACGACTAGAGCATTTTTCCATTTGAGTGGAATCGCGCCAGCCCACGCCCCCACCCGGCCACCTACGGCATCGTATACTATGGGTGGCCGGTTGGGGGCGTGGGCTGGTTCCGGTCAAACCGAAAATGCTCTATCCACGGCTTCTGGGGATAACCTTGTGCGAATCCAGCCGTTCATAGGCGCCGCCTTCAAACAAACTGGGCAATAGAACGCCTTGCCTAAAAAATAGGCAATTTTCTAACGCATTGATATCCCGAGAAAAAATCGTGCCGAACCTTGGAAAACCGCGAAACTGGGAATTTGTCAAGCGCGACGCGAGGTTAACCAACGGGTGGCCGGCCGGGGTGTGCAAAACTTTGCCGCGGCAAGCCCGAATTTGCCATTGGCCTCAAGGAGTTGTGAGCGACGCGTGAGAATCGCGTAAACCACATCCCGGCGACTGGGCCTGGGGATATTTGGCGTGCCTGCCGCGGTCGGGCGGCGCACTGCCTATTCGTCCTCATCGCCGGCCGTGCCCGGCTGCGCCCAGCCGAGATGCTGGCCACCGTCGAGCGCGATCATCTGGC
>JBHICX010000090.1:0-8369 GCA_046759805.1 Kiloniellales bacterium
CGGTGCCGAGTCGCGACGCAACAAATCCCAAGGCGGCGGCGAAGGCCGCATCCGCGTCGAGGTTGGTGGTGTCGAGCAGAAAAGCGTCCCTGGCCGCGATCATGGGCGCCGCGGCGCGCCGACTGTCCCGGGCATCACGTTCCCTCAAGTCCCGCAGGACTCTTGCATATATACTCTTGGCGCCCTGTTGCAGCAACTCCTTATGGCGCCGCTCGGCGCGGACCTCCGGGCTCGCGGTCACGAAGATCTTCACCGGCGCGTCCGGGCAGACCACGGTGCCGATGTCCCGCCCGTCGAGGATCGCCCCCGGGGCACCGTCCGGCGGTGCCGTCGCGAAGTCCCGCTGGAAGGCAAGCAGCGCCGCCCGCACCGCCGGTTTCACCGCCACGCGTGAAGCCGCCCGGGCCGCCTCGTCGCCGCGCAGCGCCGGGTCGTCCAGGTCGCGTGGTTTGAGGGCGCGGGCCGCCGTGACGGCGGCGGCCTCGTCCTCCGGGTCGCCGCCGGCGCTTAAGACCGCCATCGCGACTGCCCGATACAACAGCCCGCTGTCGAGATAGGCGAACCCGAAGTGCCGCGCAAGCCGCTTGGCCAGCGTCCCCTTGCCCGACGCCGCGGGGCCGTCGACGGCGATGATCACGGGTTGCCGTTCGAGGATCGGATCCGCGCCCCCAGCCGGTTCATCAGCTCGATGAAGCCCGGGAAGCTGGACGCGATCGGGGCGCCGTCGTCGATCGTCACCGGTGCCCGTGCCGCCATGCCGAGCACCAGGAAACTCATGGCGATACGGTGGTCGAGGCGGGTTTCGACCGCGCCGCCGCCGGGCGCCGGGCCGCCCGCGCCCTCGATCGTCAGGCTGTCCGGGCCGGCCTCGGCGGCAACCCCGTTGGCGTGCAAGCCGGCGGCGATCGCGGCCAGCCGGTCGCTCTCCTTGACCCGAAGCTCGGCCAGGCCCATGAGCCGCGTGGTGCCGCGCGCGCAGGCCGCGGCGACCGCCAGGATCGGGTACTCGTCGATCATTCGCGGCGCCCGCTCCGCCGGGACGTCGACCCCGTTGAGCGGTGCGGAGCGCACCGTCACATGGGCCACCGGCTCGCCGGCCTGGCATCGTTCATCGGCTAGGGTGATATCGGCTCCCATCTCGCGCAACGTGTCCACGATGCCGGTGCGCAGCGGGTTCATTCCGACCCCGCGCAACGTGATCTCGGAGTCGGCGACCAGGCATGCGGCGACCATCGCAACGGCGGCCGAGGACAGGTCGCCGGGAACCCGCACCCGGCACCCCGCCAGCTCAGGCTGGCCGCCGAGCGTGATCCGCTTGCCGCCGTCCTCGGACGCCTCGACCCGCGGGTCGGCGCCGAAATGGCGCAGCAGCCGCTCGGTATGGTCGCGCGTCGGCCAAGGCTCGACCACGCTGGTCTCTCCCGGCGTATTGAGCCCGGCCAGCAGCACGGCCGACTTGACCTGTGCCGATGGCACCGGCAGCCGATAGGTTATCGGCACCGGCTCGGCGGCGCCAATGACGGCCAGCGGCAGCCGGTCGCCGGCGGCGCCAACGAAGCGGGCGCCGAACCGGCTGAGCGGCTCCATGACCCGCCCCATGGGGCGGCGCCTGAGCGACGCATCGCCGGTGACGACGGCGGTCAGCGGGTGGGTCGCCAGCATGCCCATGAGCAACCGCGCCCCGGTGCCGGCGTTGCCCATATCGAGCATGTCGTCCGGCTCGCCGAGGCCGCCGAGGCCGGCGCCGCCGACCTGCCAGACGCCATCGTCGCCCCGCTCGACGGTGGCGCCGAGCCGGCGCATCGCGGCGGCGGTGGCGAGCACGTCCTCGGACTCCAAGAGACCTTCGATTCCGGTTTCGCCGACGGCGAGCGCCCCCAGCATGAGCGCCCGGTGAGAGATCGACTTGTCGCCCGGAACCGGCTCGGTGCCCGACAGCGGGCCGGCGGCAGCCGAGGTCAGGACACCGGTCGCCGCGGGGTTTGGGGGTTCTATCGGCGTTGCGGCCATCGTCGCAGGCGGTGAGGCGGCAGGTTGCGTCGCGGCGGCGCGGTCTCTATCACAGATCGCGGCCGCGCGACAGGGCCACCCCCGGAGGCGATTTTTGCTTTTGACAGGTGGGTCACGGAGATGACAAATGCAGACTCCTTCGAGCCGCCGCCAAGGAGGTTCAAGCGTGACTAAGCCCGAATGGGGACGCAAGCGCATTTGCCATGCTTGCGGCGCCGTGTTCTACGACATGCGCCGTGATCCCATCGTTTGCCCGAAATGTGATACCGAGTTCGATCCGGAGGCGATCCTGAAATCCCGCCGTGGCCGGGGCGTCGTCGCCAAAGAGGCGGAGCCAAAGGCAGTGGTGCCGGAGGCCGTCGAGGCGGAAGACGAAGCCGAGGGGGAGGTTGAGGAAGGCAAGCCCGACATCGAGGAGGACGAGGAGACCAAGGCGGACAAAGAGGACACGCTGCTCGAGGATCCATCCGATCTTACCGAGGACGACGACGACGTGGCCGAGGTGCGCGAGCATCTGGACAAGTCCGAGTCAAACTAGGTATGCCGGCCGGTCTTGGGCCGGTGCGGCGGGGGAGCGAAGTTTTCCCTTGCACCGGTCCCGTGAAGCCCGTTCAGTATGGACCGGCCAAGACTCGTTCCGGGGCCGTAGCTCAGTTGGGAGAGCGCGTGAATGGCATTCACGAGGTCAGGGGTTCGATCCCCCTCGGCTCCACCAAGTTGGATCACGAGGTTGCGCGAGGCCAGCGTAGCCCCGTAACCGCTCCGTTTCGATAGCGGGCGCGCAAGCATCGCCAGGCGAATTGAGCCAGATCAACCCGTTGCCGGGATGCAGCCGCTAACTTGGAAGGGCGATGACAGCGCGCCCCGCCGGAGACGATGGATGGTAGAGGTCGTGCGCCAATTGCAGCAGGAGCATGCGAGCATGGCCAGGCTGCTCGACGTTCTCGAGCGGCAGATAGCGGTTTTTCGCCGGGGCGGCGGCCCGGACTACGACATCATCGAAGCCGTTGTCGATTACTGCCTCATCTACCCGGACCAATGTCACCATCCGAAGGAGGATCTCGTCTTTCAGGCGTTGCAAGGACGCGATCCCGAGGCCGCCGAATCCGTCGGTGACCTGTTGGCCGACCACGAGCACCTGGCGACCTTGACGCGCCGGATCGCCGACGCGGTTCGGCACATCCTGCAGGACAGCAGGATGTCTCGCGAGTGGTTCGCTCAATTGACCATGAGCTTCATCGATGCCTACCGGCAACACATGGAGATGGAGGAAAAGCTGTTCTTCCCGGCGGCCCTGCGTTCGCTGAGCCGAGAGGATTGGGCCGAGATCGACCAGCTGGTGACCGACCGGGACGATCCATTATTCGGATCGAAAGTGGAAAAACGGTTCCAGGCGCTGCGCGACGAGATCCTTGACCTGGACGGTCTGGCGCCGGGATGAAGGGCGGCGTCAGGCCCGCAGGTGACGATCGCCCCGCCGGCTCGGTGACCGAGGATCACGTCGTCGAGGACCAAAGCGAGGCCGCCGCCTTCCTGAGCGACCCGGCGACACACGGGGGCTCGCCGGTCGATCGCATCGACACCCACGGCGCCATGGTGTTTCTTGCCGGCGACCGGGCCTACAAGCTCAAGCGCGCCGTCGCCTTTCCCTACATGGATTTCTCCACCCTCGAGCGACGTCACGCGGCCTGTCGGGCGGAGGTACGGCTCAACCGCCGTACCGCACCCGAGTTCTACCTGGGTGTGCTGCCGATCGTCCGTGGTCCCAAGGGCGGGCTTCGGTTCGGCCGACTCGACGACCATCGGGCGGACGCGGTCGATTGGGTGGTGGTGATGCGCCGCTTCGAGCAATCCTCGATCCTGGATCGCGTGGCGCGCGACGGCGAGCTGACGCCGCAATTGATGCGCGAGCTGGCGCGGGTCATCGCCGCCTTCCATCAAGCGGCCGAACCGCACCGCGACGCTGCCGCCGCTCGGCAGATTCGGGCGGTGGTAGCAGAAAACTTCGCCGAGCTCGCGCAAGACCCGGTGCTGTTTCAGCCCGGGCGACTGAGGCGTCTCAGGCGGCTGACCGAGACCGCATTGAACCGGGTGTGGTCGACCCTGTGCGATCGGGAACGAACCGGCTTCGTGCGCCGCTGCCACGGTGATCTCCACCTTCGAAACGTCTGTCTCATAGACGGGCGGCCAACCCTGTTCGACGCCATCGAATTCAACGACGCCTTCGCGGTCATCGACGTGCTCTACGACCTTGCTTTCCTGGTGATGGATCTGGACCACAGGGGGCTTGATGCCCTGGCCAACACGCTGGTCAATGAATACCTCGGGGTGAGGCACGACTATGCCGGGCTCAAGGCCCTGCCGTTGTTCCTGTCGATGCGGGCGGCGGTCCGGGCCAAGGTCGCGGTCAGCATCGCGGCGGTGCAGACCGACCCATCGGCGGCCCTCGAATGGCGACGGGAAGCGCGCCGTTTCTTCGACCGCGCGGTCGCCTATGTCGATGTGTCGGCGCCGCGCCTGGTTGCCATCGGCGGCCTGTCTGGCACCGGCAAGTCGGCGCTGGCCCACGCATTGGCGCCGAGGTTCCGGCCCGTGCCCGGGGCGGTAATCCTGCGCAGCGACGTGATCCGCAAAGAGCTTGCCGGGGTCAAGGAAACCACGCGGCTCGCGGCGGACAACTACCGTCCGCCGATGAATAGGCGGGTGTACCGCGAGATCACGCGGCGTGCCGGGCGGGCGCTCGACGCCGGATATCCGGCCATCGCCGACGCGGTTTACGCCAGGCCGAAGCAGCGTGAGGCAATCGAGCGCCTGGCCCGGGACCGCGGCCTGCGCTTCGATGGTCTGTGGCTGCGCGCCGATCCGGCGACGCTGATCGCGCGGGTCGATGAACGCGGGGAAGACGCTTCCGACGCGACCGGCGACGTGGTGTGCCGCCAGCTCGATTACGATCTCGGCCGCGTCACCTGGACCCGGATAGACGCCGGCAAGAGCCTCGCTAGGGTGGCGACCGCGGCCTGGGAATGCTTGGGCCAACCGGCCCCCCAGGCGACCCCAGGTGTCGCCACGGCCGCGGGTCTCCGCGCCCGGTCACGGCCGAGGTAGGCGAACAATTCGGGCCACACGTTTGCCCGGGGCCTAGAACAGTATCCACCCATGTGGAAACCGCACTCGCGCCTATAGGAGCAGCAGCGCGCAGTGCAGGTGTTCCAGCAGCCGCTGCGGCAGATCGGCGCGGAATAGGGAGTGCCGCCGGCCCATCACCAACAGGCCGCGGTAATCGAAGCCGGCGCGGCGCAGCGCCTCCTCGATGTCCGCCTTGCCGAGTTGGTGCAGCCGGACCTTAAGCGGCCGGTCGGACAGCTGCCGCTCGACCGTGGCCGCGAGCCGCTTGGCCTTGCCGGCGTCCGGCTCGTCCAGCAGAACCAACAGCCGGCCGCCGTGACGCTCGGCCAACCAGGCAGCGGTCTCCAGCACTCTGGGGTCGCCGTCGGCCAGCGCCGCGATCGGCTGCATGGCGCGCTGCCCGGGCGGGTACAGCAAGACGGCGCAGCCAGCCGCGGCGGCGGTCGATCGCGCGGTCCGACCGACGCGGGCGCGACCTACCGAGGCGGCGCTGGTGAGGCCGAGCGTCACCAGGTCGCACTCGGCGGCGGCGGCCAACAGCTCGCGGCCGATGTCGCCGCGGGTCACCCTGAACGACCATTGCACCCGCGACCGTTCGGCGATGCCGGCCATCGCCTGCCGGGCGCGGCGGGCCTGGATGCGCAGGGCGCGCTCCATCATCGCCCGGTCCAGTTCGCCGGCGGCGCCATGGGCGCGGCTCCCCGGCAGGGCGGCGATGTCCAACAAGCCAGCGTCCTCGACGAACAGGCCGGTGAGCTCGGCGCTGAGCTCGGCGGCCAGCAGCGCGGCGGCCTCCAGGGCCTCGAGGCTCTGCCGCGAGGCGTCGAGGCCGACCAGGATGCGCCGGAAGGACGGCCTTTCGGGCGCCCCGTTCATCGGTCACTCGCCGCCAATTCCGGCGTGCCGAACCGGCGCCGTTTCTCGGCCAGCTCCTTGAGCCGGTCTTCGGCGCGGCGGTTGATGGTGCCTTCCGGAAACCGGCCGTCGGCGTCCCGATCGCCGGCGTCCAAGCCGGTCAACAGCGCGATGCCCTGGTCGATGGTCTCGACTGGATAGATGTGGAACCGGCCGGCCTCGACCGCCTCCACCACCACCTGCCGCAGCATCAGGTGCTTCACGTTCGAGGCTGGGATCAGCACCCCCTGATCTCCGCTCAGCCCGCGCGCCTGGCACAGCGCGAAGAAGCCCTCGATCTTCTCGTTGACCCCGCCGATCGCCTGCACCTGGCCGCGCTGGTTGACCGAGCCGGTCACCGCCAGCGACTGCTTGGTCGGGACCTCGGCCAGGGCCGATATGAGCGCGTACAGCTCGGCCGAGGAGGCACTGTCGCCCTCGACCCCGCCGTAGGACTGCTCGAAGACGACGCTGGCCGACAGCGACAGCGGCTGCTCCTGGGCGTAGCGCGCGCCCAGATAGGCGCCGAGGATCAGCACCCCCTTGGAGTGGATGGGCCCACCCAGCTCCACCTCGCGCTCGATGTCGACCACCTCGCCGCGGCCGAGACGGACCCGGGCGGTGATGCGGCTCGGCCGGCCGAAGGCATAGCTGCCCAGGGTGACGACCGACAGCCCGTTGACCTGGCCTATGACCTCGCCGGCGGTGTCGATCAGGATGGTGCCGCGCTCGACCTCATCCTGGATCTGCTCGCGCAGCCGGTCGTGGCGGTGGACCCGGGCCTCGACCGCGCGTTCCACGTCGGCGGCCGACACCAGCTCGTTCCCGTTCTGCGCCGCGAAGTGGTCGGCCTCGCGCAACAGGTCGGCGATGCGGTCGACTTGCGCCGTCAGCTTCTCCGCGTCCTGGGCCATGCGCGCCGCCTCCTCGACCACCCGCGCCACGCCGCCGCGGTCGAAGGCGCGCAGGCCGTCGCGCCGCGCCAGCGTCGCCACCTGGCGGGCGAACGCCAGGCTGGCGTCCGGGGTGCGGTCCATGCGATCCCCGAAATCGGCCGCCACCTTGAACAGCTCCCCGAAGTCCGGGTCATAGGCGGCGAGCAAGTAATAGATGATCGGCTCGCCGATCAGCACCACCTTGAGCCGGACCGGGATCGGCTCGGGCTCCAGCGCGACGGTGCTCAAAAGCCCGACCGCATGGCCCAGCGGCTCGATCTTGATGCAGCGGCCCGAGAGGGCCCGCTTCAGCCCTTCCCAGGCGAACGGCTGCAGCAACAGCTTGCGCGCGTCGAGCACCAGATAGCCGCCGTTCGCGCCGTGCAGTGCGCCAGGCTTGATCAAGTCGAAGTCGGTGATAAGCGCGCCCAGCTCCGAGCGATGCTCGACGCGCCCGATGAGGTTGGGATAGGTCGGCTCGTCCTCGTACACCACCGGCGCATGGCCGTTGTCGCCGTGATCGACGATCAGGTTGACCCGGTAGCGGCGGAACGACTGCTGGCCCAGCTGCGCCCCGGCAAGGACCGGCGGCATCGGCGCGGCTTCCTTTGCCTTGGTGAACTCGTCCACGTGCTCGACGACATCCGCTTTCACCGCGTCGAGGTAGCTGAGCACCTCGGGCAGGTCGACGTAATTGCGGCGCACCTCGTCTATGAGACCGCCGACGGCGAATTCGGCGGTCTCGCCGTTGAGCCGGCGGATCCTCGCCCGGCTCTCCTTGACCAGCGCGGGCACCTTCCGCATCGCCTCCTCGAGCCGCTTCTGCAACGCCTCGATGTTCGCGGCGATGCGACGCTGGTCCTCCTTGCTGTAACTCTGAAACGCCTCGGGGCTCACCACTTTGCCGTCGCTCGTGGGCGCGAAGGTGAAGCCCAGCGGCGTGCGCACCAGGGCGATGTCACGCTCGGTCGCCTCCTCGGCGACGGCCGAGACGAGCTTGTCCTGCTGCTCCTTGACCTCCTCCTCGATCATGTCCCGGCGGGTGCGGTAGTCGTCGCTCTCGAAGGCCGCCGGAATGGCCGAGCGCAGCTCGCCGACCAGACGGTTCATGTCGTCCCTGAGCGCGTGGCCGCGGCCGGACGGCAACTCGATCGCCTGCGGCTTGTGGGGCTCGTCGAAGTTGTTGACGTAGCACCAATCCGAGGGCACCGGCTCGCCGCCGGCCCGGGCCTCGAGGAACCGGGTGATGATCGACCGCATGCCCAGGCCGGGAACGCCAAGCGCGAACAGGTTGTATCCATCGCGGCGCATGCTGGTGCCGAAGTCCACGGCCTCGACCGCCCGGTCCTGACCCAGGACGGCGTCCAGGTCTTCCAGCTCGTCCGTGCTCGCGAAATCGAACTG
>JBHICX010000091.1:0-8331 GCA_046759805.1 Kiloniellales bacterium
CGGCCGCGAGCGAGTTGCCCTCGCTGGTGGTGCCGAAGGGGGCAAGCCCGTGGCAGCCGGAGCCGATCAACCAGCGGCAATGCTGGACGAAGCGCTCGGGATCCGGGGCTAGATCCGAGTCCATGGGGGTGAGCACCGGGGCGAACACCCCTCGCATCGGCTCGATGTCACTCATGTCGTTCTCGGCTTCAATCGGCCGCGGTCGGCCGTTGTCCGCGCCTTTGCGCCCGCGCGACCGTCAGCCTCGTTCGCGCATCAGGCGCTGTTTCTGACGCTGCCAGTCCCGCGCCTTCTCGGTTGCCCGTTTGTCGACCTTGCGTTTACCGGTGGCCAAGCCCAGCCGCAACTTGGCGATGCCCCGGTCGTTGAAGTAGAGGGCAAGCGGAACCAGGGTGACACCGCGGCGCTGTACTGCTCCGGCGAGCCGGTTGCGCTCGCGCCGGTGCACCAAGAGCTTGCGCGGGCGTCGCGGCTCGTGGTTGAACCGGTTCGCCGACTTGTACTCCGGAATGTAGGCGTTCAAGAGGTGCAGCTCGCCGTTCCTCACGCCGGCGTAGGCCTCGGCGATGCTGCCGCTGCCCGCGCGCAACGACTTCACCTCGGTGCCGACCAGGACCAGGCCGGCCTCGACGGTCTCGCCGATCAGGTAGTCGTGTCGGGCCTTGCGGTTCTGGGCGACGATCCTCCCCGGCGCAGCGGTCATGGAAGCACGCCTGCCGCCGCCTCCGGCTGCGCCAACAGGCCGACCTCGGCCATCGCCCTGCGCACCGTCTCCTTGGTGCGCTCGGAGACCCCGTAGAGCGGCGGCCGGCATTCCTCGGAACACAGGCCCAACAGGCTGGCCGCGTATTTGACCGGACCCGGGCTGGTCTCGGCGAACAAGGCCAAGTGCAGCGGCGTCAGCGTCTCGTTGCGCCGGGCCACCGTGTCCAGGTCGCCGGCCTGCCAAGCCTCGTGCATCTCGGCGCACAGCTTCGGCGCCACGTTGGCGGTGACCGAGATGCAGCCATGGCCGCCCTGGGCCAGGAACGGAACCGCCGTCGGGTCCTCCCCCGAGAGCTGACAGAAATCGGGGCCGATCGTAAGGCGGGTCCTGAGCGGCCGGGCGAGGTCCTGGGTCGCGTCCTTGACACCGACGATGTTCGGCAACTCGGCCAGCCGCGCCATGGTCTCGACGGACATGTCGACGACGCAGCGCCCCGGGATGTTGTAGATGATGATCGGCAGCTCCACCTCATCGTGGATCGCCCGGTAATGCTGATATAGTGAGTCCTGGGTCGGCTTGTTGTAGTACGGGGTCACGATCAGCGCGGCGTCGGCGCCGGCCTCCTTGCCGTGCCGGGTCAACGAGATCGCCTCCCGGGTCGAGTTCGACCCGGTGCCGGCGATCACGGGGACCCGACCGTTCGCGGCCTCGACGCACAGCCTGACCAGACGCATGTCTTCGGCATGGCTGAGCGTCGGGGATTCTCCGGTGGTCCCACAGGGCACCAGCCCATGGGTGCCTTGCGAGACCTGCCACTCGACCAGGGCGCGGAACGCCGTCTCGTCGAGCTCGCCGTCGCGGAACGGGGTGATCAAGGCGACGATCGACCCCTTGAACATTGCCGGCATGACACCCTCCCTCGAACGTGGATTCGCGGTCGGACGATACCTTCCGACCATAGCGATCGAGCCGCGGCGCCGCAATAGCCCCGGCGGCGAGCCCGAAGTAGGAGTTATCTCCTAGCTTGTTTTGGCCTTCGGCTTGCGTATAGAATCGGCCCGATCGATTCGCGCCCACGAAAGGGAAGGCTCAGGCCCTCATCTTGTCCCGGCGATTTTTAATCGGCCTCGGCATGGTGGTGATCGTGGGCGTATGCGGCGCCGGCCTCGATTGCCTGGCCGACCCTGCCCGGCCATTCACATGGCCGGGCGTGTATCGGGCGGCGGCCTATAAGATCGGCGAGTTACGGCCCGACGATTTCCGTTCCTATCGCGAGGCCTTCAAGCTCGCCAGAGGCGGCCGCTGGTCGCGGGCGCGACGGGTGGCGGCCAAGGCCCATGACCCGCTCTTGCGCAAGGTCCTCGATTGGCTCGAGTTGACCGAGTCGGGCCGGCCCCGGTTCGCAGCAATTGCCGACTTCATCGACGAAAACCCCGACTGGCCGCGGGCGGTCCAGCTGCGGCGGCGGGCCGAGGCGGCGCTCGACGACACGGTGTCCGACGCCACGGCGCTGGCCTGGTTTGGCCGCCATGAGCCGGTCACGACCAAGGGCGCGACGCGCTATGCGGTGGCTCTGTTGGCCTCCGGCGCCACCGCCGAGGGCGAGCGGCGCCTCAAGCGAGCCTGGATCGAGGGCGACTTCAACGCCCGCGGCGAGAGGGCCTTCCTGAAACGTCACCGGCATCGCTTGACTAAGGAGGACCATGAGGCCCGCCTCGATCGTCTGCTGTGGGACGGTGACCGCCGCGCCGCCCAACGCATGATGCGGCGGGTCGGCAAGGGGTGGCGGGCGCTGGCCAAGGCGCGCGCTGCGCTCAGGCGCAACGCCCGCGGCGTCGACTGGGTGATCGCCCAGGTGCCCGACGAGTTGAAGGTCGATCCGGGTCTCATCTACGAGCGGCTGCGCTGGCGCCGGCGCAAGGGCAAGTTCGAGGCGGCGCTGGAGATGCTGGAGACGGCGCCGCAGCGAATCGCTCGCCCCGAGCTGTGGTGGAACGAGCGCGCCTATCTGGCCCGCGTCGCGCTGGCCAAGGGCGAGGCCTCCGTCGCCTACCGGGTGGCACGGCGACACGGCCAGACCGACGGCGTCGGATTCGCCGAGGGCGAATGGCTGGCCGGTTGGATCGCGCTTCGCTTCCTCGACGATCATGTGGGGGCGCTTGAGCATTTCAAGACCTTGTACGAGTCGGTGAGCACCCCGATCAGCCGCACCCGTGGCGCCTATTGGGGCGGTCGCGCCGCCGAGGCGCTGGGCGACCGGCAGGCCGCGGATCGGTGGTACCGGCTGGCGGCGCAGCACATCACCACCTTCTACGGGCAGCTTGCGGCGGCCCGGCTGGGCCAGGACAGGGCCGCGGAACTGCCCGACGGACCCGCGATCTCGGCCCGCGAGATGGAGGCGTTCTATGGCCGGGAGCTGGTTCGGGTGGTCCGACTTTTGGCCGAGATCGGCGAGGACGAGTTGGTGCGCTTGTTCATTCGGCAACTCAACGCGATCGCCAAGACCCCGGCCGAGAGGATCCTGATCGCCCGGGTCGCCGAGAACGTGGACCGCACCGATCTGGCTCTATGGACCGCACGCCGCGCCAGCCTGTCGGGCGTCAACCTCATCGACCACGGCTACCCGGTGATGAGTCTGCCCGAGGGCCAGGGTCCGGACTCGGCGCTGATCCACGCCGTGATTCGCCAGGAAAGCGGCTTCGACCCGAGGGCGGTCAGCCGAACCGGCGCCCGCGGACTGATGCAGTTGCTGCCCGCGACCGCACGCAAGGTCTCGCACCGGCTGAAGGCGCGGTATTCGAAGGACCGGCTGACCGTCGACCCTGACTACAATGTGATGCTCGGTCGCGCCCATCTGGCCAGGTTGATCGAGGACTTCAAAGGCTCCTACGTTCTGGCTCTCGCCGCCTATAACGCCGGCCCGAAAAGGGTCGGCCGCTGGATCAAGCAACACGGGAATCCGAGGCAGGACACGGCGGATGCGGTCGACTGGATCGAATTGATCCCGCTCACCGAGACTCGCAACTACATCCAGCGGGTCCTGGAGGGGCTGTTCGTCTATCGGCGGCGCCTCGGGCCATCGAACGTCATCGCCACCCTGGAGGACGCGCTGCGCTGAGGCCGGCGAGCGCCGGCGCGCCACGGATCCCGATCCTGCATTTCGGTGGCGGCGGAGGACTCGACGATGACAGGGCAAACCCTCGGCGATATCGCGGCCTGCGTGTTCGACGTGTACGGCACGCTGGTGGATTTCGAGTCCGGCGTGCGCGAGGTCCGGGACAAGCTCGGCGATAAGGCCGACGCCCTGTCGCGGCTATGGCGCGAGAAGCAGCTGCAATACGCTTGGCTCGGGAGCCTGATGGACCATCACGAGGACTTCTGGCACCTCACCGGCCACGCCCTGGACTACGCGATGGAGGCGCTGGACATGGAGAGCCCGCCGATTCGCGCCGAGCTGATGCAGCTGTATCTGCAACTCAAGGCCTATCCGGAGGTCCCCGAAACCTTGCGCCGGGTGAAGCAGGCCAGGTTGCGCACGGCGATCCTGTCCAACGGGTCACCGACCATGTTGGCCGCCGTGGTGAACAGCGCCGGCCTCCACGAGCACATCGATACCGTGCTTTCGGTGGAGGAGGCGGGCATCTACAAGCCCCATGCCAACGTCTACCGGCTGGTGCCCGAGCGCATGGCGGTAGAGCCGAAAAACGTCTGTTTCCTCAGTGCCAACGGCTGGGACGCCCACGCGGCGGCGCATTTCGGCTTCAAGGTTCTGTGGGTCAACCGGGGCGGTCTGCCGCGTGAGCGGCTGCCCGGCAGCCTTGAGGGCGAGATCGGCTCGCTGGCCGAACTTCCGGCGTGGCTGGGGCTGTGATCAACGCCCGGCGCCGCCGCCGGCGCCGGGGCTGATCGATGGGGTCAACGCCGGCCTCTGAGCCGCCGCTGGCGCCGCCGGCCATCGCCGACATCGAAGCCGCCGCGCGCCGCATTGCGCCGCACGCGGTCAAGACGCCGGTCCTTGAGTCCATGGCCCTCAATGAACGGGTCGGCGGCCGTCTCCTGATCAAGGCCGAGATCCTGCAGAAGACCGGATCGTTCAAGTTCCGCGGCGCCTACAACCGGTTGAGCCGCCTCGATAGGGCGGCGCGCCGGGCCGGCGTGGTCGCTTACTCCTCCGGCAATCACGCCCAGGGTGTGGCGGCGGCGGCACGGCTGCTCGGCATCCCGGCGCTCATCGTCATGCCGGACGACGCGCCCGCCGTGAAGATCGCCAACACCCGCGCCTGGGGTGCCGAGATCGTGGTCCACGACCGCAAGCGGCAGCGCCGGGAGGACCTGGCCGAGGCCATCGCCGCCGAGCGGCAGGCCGTCATCGTCCCGCCTTATGACCACCCGGACATCATCGCCGGTCAGGGCACCGTCGGCCTGGAGCTCGCGGCTCAGGTGACGGCCCTCGATGCCGACCTCGACGCGGTGCTGGTGCCGGTCGGCGGCGGCGGGCTGATCGCCGGATGTGCCCTGGCGTTGGGCGCGCGCCGTCCCGAGGCCGGGGTCTACGCCGTCGAACCGTCGGACTTCGACGACACCCGACGCTCGCTGGCCTCCGGCCGGCGCCAGCGCAACCGCGAGGATGCGACCTCGTTCTGTGACGCCCTGCTGGCGCCCACGCCCGGGCATCTGACCTTCGCCATCAATCAAGAGCGGCTCGCCGGTGGCCTCGCGGTGCCGGACGACGCCGTGGCTCGAGCCATGGCCGCCGCGTTCACCCATCTGAAGCTGGTGCTGGAGCCCGCCGGCGCGGTGGCGCTCGCCGCCGCCCTCGAAGGCCATTTCGACTGCCGCGGCAAGACGGTGGCGGTGGTGTGCTCCGGCGGCAACGTGGACGCCAAGACCTTCGCCGCGGCCCTGAAAAAATGGGGTCAGACTGCATTTTCGTGAAATTAGGTCCGGAAATCCATTGTTTACGAACCGAAAACGCAGTCTGACCTTACGTTTTGAACGGACACCGCGCTAGCCGGTGAGGAACTCGCCGGTGAGCCGCACCGCCTCGGCCAGGCCGACCCGCCGCACGGCGACGCCGTCCGGGAAGGCGTCGGTGAGCCGCGACGGCATCAAGCGGTCCAAGAGGACGAACACGCCGCGGTCATCGGCGCGGCGCACCAGTCGCCCGAACGCCTGTTTGAGGCGCAGCCGGGTGATCATGTCGTCCCAGGCGCGCCCGCCGAACGCCGCCCGACGGGCCCGATGCAGGATGTCCGGGCGCGGCCAGGGCACCCGGTCGAAAACGATCAGGCGCAGCGAGCGGCCGGGCACGTCGACGCCGTCGCGCACCGCGTCGGTGCCTAGGAGGCAGCTATCCTCCTCGGCGCGGAAGATGTCGATGAGCGTGGCGGTGTCCATGGCGTCCACGTGCTGGGCCAGGAGCGGAATCCCGGCCGCATCCAGGGCGTCGGCGATGCGGGCATGCACGGCGCGCAGCCGCCTAATCGCGGTGAACAGGCCGAGGCCGCCGCCGCCGGCGGCCAGGAACAGTGAGCGATAGGCCGCCGCCACCTGGTCGAGTGCGTCCTTGCGCACGTCGCCCACCACCAGGACCCGGGTGAGCGTCGGATAGTCGTAGGGCGAGGGCACCGCCGCCCGGATCGCCGGCAGCGGCAGATGGCGCGCCCCGGTGCGCGCCTCGGCCGCCTGCCAGTCGGCGGCGGTCCTGCCGCTGCCGTCGGTCAGCGTCGCCGAGGTGACCAGCACGCCGTGGGCGCCGGCAACCACCTCATGGGCGAACGGGATCGTCGGGTCGACCCAGTGGCGATGCATGCCGACGTCGACGTCGCGCTCGTCGGCGCGATCGACGGCGAACCAGTCGACGAACTGGGCCGGGGTCTCCTCGGCCAGCGCCCGCAACATGGACCGCCAGGCGGAGATGGCGACCTCGCCGCGACGGGTGAGCGACCGGCACACCGCCTCGATGCGAGCACGGGTGGCCCCGTCCAACTCATCCGCCTGCTCGTCGAGCCGCCGCGCCAAGCGCTGGCGCAGCGCCCGCAAGGGCCGGTCCAGTCGGGTGAGCGCCGCGTCCATCGCCGCCGCGGCATCCAAGAGGCCGTCCACCGGCGGGGCGGTGTCGACCTCCAGGCCATAGGGGGAGTCACGGCCCTGGGCGCGGGCGTAGACCTGTTGGCGGATCTTGGCCAGGAGACGTTCCGCCGGCCCCCGCGGGCGGGCCTCGGCGATGCGCCCGTGCCAGCCCTCGCCGGGCAGCGCCGTGGCCGCCTTCAAGGCGGCCTCGAGCGCCCGCTCCGCCGCCCGGTCGCCGGCCACCAGGTCCTCCACCCGTCGCTTCAGCCCGCGGGCGCGGCTCCTCCGCCGGCCCTCGGCGCCCAACAGCCAGCGCCTCAGCTCCGCCGTCTCCCGGCCGCTGAGGCGGGCCGAGAACGCGCCGTCGGCGGCGTCGAAGACGTGGTGGCCCTCGTCGAACACGTAGCGGGCCGGCAGGAAGGCGTCGTCGAGCCCGCCGAGCGCGGCGTTCACCATCACCAGGGCATGGTTGGCCACCACGATGCGGGCGTGGCGGGCCCGGCGCACCGAGCGCTCGATGAAGCATTTGTGATAGTGGGGGCAGGCGGAATAGATGCACTCGCCGCGGCTGTCCCGCAGATCCATGCTGCGGCCCCGGCCGACGATCGCCGCCAGCCAGGCCGGGAAATCGCCGCCCACCATGTCGCCGTCGCGGCTCACCTCGGCCCAGCGCGCCATCAGGCCCAGCGCCACGGCGTCGCCGGGCCGCGCCGCGATGCCGCGCACCGCGTCCTCGAGGTTCAACAGGCAAAGGTAGTTCTCCCGCCCCTTGCGCAGCACCACCCGCCGGGCCTTCTCCTTCGGCTCCGGATACAGCCGGTCGAGTTCGTCGTCGATCTGGTGCTGCAGGTTGCGGGTGTAGGTGGAGACCCAGACCGCGGCCTCGTTCTTCTCGGTCCACACGCTGGCCGGGGCCAGGTAGCCCTGGGTCTTGCCGACGCCGGTTCCGGCCTCGGCCAGCACCATGATGGGACTGTCCTCGTATTCGCGCGGATCGAAGGCGGTGGCGGCGGCCGAGGCGTAGTCGGCCTGTTGCGGCCGGTCCTCGGCATCGCCGCTCGCCTCGGCGGAGCCTCCGGCGAAGCCAGGGCCGGCCAGCATCGCGGCCAGCCGGGACCGGGCCTCGGACGGCTCCACCGGCAGGTTGCCGGGCGGCGGGCTCGGGGCCAGCTCGGACCACTGGGTGAGCCGGCGCCACACGTCGAGGCCCGCCATCGGCCCCTTGAGCTTCGCCTCATTTGCATCCAGGCCCAGCGCCGCCAGCACCGCCGGTCCCCAGCCCCATCCGCCGCGCGCCATGGACTGGGCGATGGCCGGCGCCTGGCGGTCGTCGTCGCGCTCCGTGAGCTCCGACAACAGCGCCCGCATGACCGCGCCCAGCGCCTGCGCCTCATCGACCAGGGTCTGGGGCGGTTCGAGATCCAGCGCGGCGGCTAGCCCACGCGGCGTCGGCAGGCAGAACCCGGCCGGCCGCACGAAGGCGTAAAGCTCCAGCAGGTCGAGGGCCGCGAACCGATCGATCCCGAGCCGTCGGGCCACCGCCGGCGCGTGGC
>JBHICX010000092.1:0-8327 GCA_046759805.1 Kiloniellales bacterium
CCAGCCCACGCCCCCGCCCGGCCACCCACGGCATCGTACGCTTGGGGTGGCCGGGCGGGGGCGTGGGCCGGTGCCGGTCAACCCGAAAATGCCCTAGGACACGGGCGGCGCGGGCACGGGAGCGCCGCATGGCCGGCCGCTCGGGAATAGTCTGATCATCGGCGTCGCGGAGGCTGGCGCGGCGCCGCTCGACGGCCCCGCCTTCGCCACGCGCATGGCAGCGGTCGGACCCTTCGAATCCGCCCCCCGCATCGCCGTTGGCGTCTCCGGCGGCGCCGACAGCATGGCGCTCTGCCTGTTGCTCAAGAATTGGACGGAAACGGCGCGCGGCGAGCTGGTGGCGCTCACCGTCGATCACGGACTCAGGCCCGATTCGCACGCCGAGGCCCGCCGGGTCGGCCGATGGCTGGCGCGATGGGGCGTGACCCACCGAGTGCTGCGCTGGACCGGGCCCAAGCCGCGACACGGTATTCAGGCGGCGGCGCGGGCCGCCCGTTACCGGCTCATGACCGACTGGTGCCATACGGCCGGCTTCCTGCACCTGGCGCTGGCCCATCATCGGGACGACCAGGCCGAAACCGTGTTGCTGCGGCTGGCCGGCGGCAGCGGTCTGGATGGACTCGCCGGGATGGCCGCGGTGTCCGAGCTTGCCGCCTTGCACCTGATCCGGCCGCTGTTGGACATCCCCAAGGCCGGGCTCATCGCTACCCTGAGCGCCTTCGGGCAGGACTGGATCGAGGACCCCTCCAACCGCGATCCTCGCCACCAGCGCGGCCGGTTGCGGGCGGCCTGGCCGGTGCTGGAACGCGAGGGCCTGACGGCGGCGCGTCTTGCCGCGACCGCGGCCAAGCTGGGCCTGGCGCGCGCCGCGCTGGAGACCGAGACCGCGGCGCTGCTCGCCGCCGCCGCGATCCACCCCGAGGGCTATGTCCGACTCGATTGGCAGGCGCTCATGCGGGCGCCGGCGGCGCTGGCCCGGCGGGCGCTTGCCCGCTGTCTAATGACGGTCGGCGGCGCCCGTTACCCGCCTCGCTCGCAGCGCCTGGAACGCCTGTTCCTGGCGCTTGTGGCCGATCCGGCCGGTGCCGGCCGCACCCTTGGCGGCTGCCGCGTGCTGGCGCGCGACGGCCGGTTGCTGTTGTGCCGCGAAGCTTCGGCGGCGCGCGAGCGGGTGCCGTTGTCGGACCGGCGGTCGGTGCTGTGGGACGGTCGATTCCTGGTGCCGCCGGCTCGCGCCTTCGGGCTGCCGGCGGGCGGGGTGACGGTGGCACGGCTCGGCGGCGCCGGATGGCGCGCGCTTGAGGCCGCCGAGCCGGCGCTCGGGCAACGCCTGGTGCCGGCGGCGGTGCGGCCCTCGCTGCCGGCGCTCATCGACCGGGACGGAATCCTCGCCGTGCCACATCTCGGCTATACACGGCGCGACGCCACGGCCTATACTGCGGCCGACATCCGCTTTGCGCCGCGCAACCCGCTGGCGCCGGCGGCATTCGTGGTTGCGCCGGAGCGCTTCGACATTATCTTTTAACTGTGACTGGGGTATGCTCCGATGGCGTCGAGGCAAGCCACGTGACGCGGCGCGTCCGGAGCCTGGAGGTAAGGATTAGCAGGTGAACATATTCGGCAAGAACCTGGCGCTCTGGATCATCATCGCGCTGCTGCTGGTGGCGCTGTTCAACTTGTTCCAGAACTCGTCTGGACGCAGGGCCATGGAGAGCCTCGACTTCTCGGACTTCATGACTCAGGTCGAGAAGGGGTCCGTCAGATCGGTCACCATCCAGGGCAACGACATCAGCGGCCGCTTCACCGACGGCAGCAGCTTCACCACCTACGTGCCGGACGACTCGGCGTTGGTGCCGACGCTGAAGGAGCACGGTGTCAGGATCAAGGCGGTGCCGCCGGACGACAACGTGCCCTCGCTGTTGGGAATCCTGGTTTCCTGGTTCCCGATGCTGCTGTTGATCGGGGTCTGGATATTCTTCATGCGCCAGATGCAGTCCGGTGGCGGCAAGGCCATGGGATTCGGCAAGTCGCGCGCCCGGCTTTTGACCGAGCGTGTCGGCCGGGTCACCTTCGAGGACGTCGCCGGCATCGACGAGGCCAAGCAGGAGCTCGAGGAAATCGTCGAGTATCTGCGCGACCCGCAGAAGTTCCAGCGCCTCGGCGGCAAGATTCCGAAAGGCGTGCTGTTGGTCGGCTCGCCGGGCACCGGCAAGACCCTGCTCGCTCGCGCCATCGCCGGCGAGGCCAACGTGCCGTTCTTCACCATCTCCGGTTCCGACTTCGTCGAGATGTTCGTCGGCGTCGGCGCCAGCCGCGTGCGCGACATGTTCGAGCAGGGCAAGAAGAACGCGCCCTGCATCATCTTCATCGACGAGATCGACGCCGTCGGCCGGCACCGCGGCGCCGGGCTTGGCGGCGGCAACGACGAGCGCGAGCAGACCCTGAACCAGCTGTTGGTCGAGATGGACGGCTTCGAGACCAATGAGGGGGTGATTCTGATCGCCGCCACCAACCGGCCCGACGTGCTCGACCCGGCGCTGTTGCGTCCCGGCCGCTTCGACCGCCAGGTGGTGGTGCCGAACCCGGACATCCTCGGCCGCGAGCAGATCCTGAAGGTGCATCTGCGCAAGGTGCCGCTGGGGCCGGACGTGAAGCCACGGGTGATCGCCCGCGGCACCCCGGGCTTCTGCGGCGCCGACCTCGCCAACCTGGTCAACGAGGCGGCGTTGCTGGCCGCCCGCAAGGGCCGCCGCGCGGTCACCATGCAGGAGATGGAGGAGGCCAAGGACAAGGTGATGATGGGCAGCGAGCGGCGCTCGCTGGTGATGACCGAGGAGGAGAAAGAGCTGACCGCCTATCACGAGGGCGGGCATGCCCTGGTCGCCCATTACGTGCCGGGCAACGACCCGGTGCACAAGGTCACCATCATTCCGCGCGGCCGCGCGCTTGGGGTCACCCTGTCACTGCCGGAACGCGACCGCTACGGGTACTCGAAGCGGGAGCTGGAGGCGCGCATGGCCATGATGTTCGGCGGCCGCGTGGCCGAGGAGCTGGTCTACGGCAGCGAGCGGGTCACCACCGGGGCGGCGAACGACATCAAGCAGGCGACCCAGATCGCGCGCGGCATGGTCACCGAGTTTGGCATGAGCGACAAGCTGGGGCCGCTGCGCTACAACGAGAATCAGGAGGAAGTGTTCCTCGGCCACTCGGTGACGCAACAGAAGAACGTCTCGGACGCGACCGCGAAGCAGATCGACGACGAGGTCCGACGTCTGATCAACCAGGCGGAAAAGACCGCGCGCGAGGTGCTTACCAAGAACATGGACCAGTTGCACGCGCTCGCCAAGGCGCTGCTCGAGTACGAGACCCTAACCGGCGAGGAGATGCAGGGCGTCATCAAGGGCGAGCCGATCGCCCGCGCGGAGGAGCCGGAGGAGACCGCTGCGGCGAGCGGCGGCTTGCGCGCGTCGGTGCCGGCGAGCGGCGCCGCCGCACCGGGTGCGCCGGGCGGCATCGAGCCGGAGCCGCAGCCGGAAACCTGAGCCCCGGCCCGTCCTTTCTGGCCGACCCCATTTTTCAGTTCGCGTGACCCGCGGAAACCGAGCCCCAACCCTTTTTCAGCAGGGACATGGTGTCGTTGGTTATTTTCCGCCGTTGAACCGGTATACTCCAATAGGCGCGTGATACATGGCGGTGAAAGGGCCGAACATGACCCGCAAGTACTTCGGCACCGACGGCATCCGCGGCACCGCGAATTGCGAGCCGATGACCGCGGAAACCGCGCTCAGGGTGGCCATGGCCGCCGGGTGCCGGTTTATCCGCGGTGATCACCGGCACCGGGTGGTGATCGGCAAGGACACGCGGCTTTCGGGCTACATGATCGAGCCGGCCTTGACCGCCGGCTTCATCTCGATGGGGCTCGACGTGATTCTCGTCGGGCCGTTGCCGACGCCCGCGGTCGCCATGCTCACGCGCTCGCTGCGGGCCGACCTTGGGGTGATGATCTCGGCCTCGCACAACCCCTATCAGGACAACGGGATCAAGCTGTTCGGCCCAGACGGCTACAAGCTGTCGGATGCGGTCGAGGCCGAGATCGAGGCGCGCATGAGCGCCGAGCTCAGCCCCGACCTGGCGCCGCCGGACCGGCTCGGCCGGGCGCACCGGCTCGACGACGCCCAGGGCCGCTATATCGAATTCGTGAAGCAGACCTTCCCGCGCCGGCTCAGGCTCGACGGCCTCAAGATCGCGGTCGATTGCGCCAACGGCGCCGCCTACAAGGTGGCCCCGACCGTGCTATGGGAGCTCGGCGCCGCGGTGGTGCCGGTGGCGGTGGCGCCCGACGGCTTCAACATCAACGCCAAGTGCGGCGCCACCCAGCCGGCCACGATGTGCGAGCAGGTGGTGGCGCACGGCGCCGATCTCGGCATCGCGCTCGACGGCGACGCCGATCGGGTGCTGATCGCCGACGAGACCGGGCGGCTCTTGGACGGCGACCAGCTCATGGCCCTGGTGGCCGGTCATTGGGCCGACGCCGGTCGGCTGCGCGGCGGCGGCATCGTGGCCACGGTGATGTCCAACCTGGGCCTGGAACGACACCTGGAAGCCCGCGGGCTGACGCTCGCGCGCACCGAGGTCGGCGACCGTTACGTGGTTGAGCACATGCGCATGAACGACTTCAACGTCGGCGGCGAGCAGTCGGGTCACATCATCCTGGGCGACTACTCGACCACCGGCGACGGCCTCATCGCCGCCCTGCAGGTGCTGGCGGTGGTGGTCGAGTCCGGGCGCCCGGCGAGCCAGGTCGGGCAGGTCTTCGAGCCGCTGCCGCAGATGCTGCTTGGGGCCCGCGTCGGCAATGTGGACCCGCTCGAGGAGGCGGACGTTAAGCGGGCGATCGAGGATGGCCGCGGCCGGCTGGGCGCCGAGGGCCGGCTGGTGGTACGCAAGTCGGGCACCGAGCCGATCATTCGGGTCATGGCCGAGGGCGCCGACCAGGGCCTGATCAAACAGGTGGCCGGCTCGATCGTCGCGGCCATCGAGCGGGCGGCGGCCCGGAACGCGGCTTGAGCGCCGCCAGCCGCGGACGGGTGTTGATCGTCGCCGGCTCGGATTCCGGCGGCGGCGCCGGCATCCAGGCGGACATCAAGACGGTCACCGCGCTCGGCGGCTATGCGGCCACCGCGGTGACCGCGCTCACCGCCCAGAACACCCTAGGGGTCACCGCCGTCCACTCGGTGCCGCCGGCGTTCATCGCCGAGCAGATGGCGGTGGTCCTGGGCGATCTCGGCGCCGACTGCATCAAGACCGGCATGCTGCACGACGCGGGCGTTATCGAGGCGGTCGCCGATGCGATCGTCGCCCATGCGCCGGGCCTGCCGCTGGTGGTCGACCCGGTGATGGTGGCGCAAAGCGGCGACCGGCTCCTGGACCCGGACGCCACCGAGACGCTGAGCCGCCGGCTCATGCCGTTGGCCAGCCTCATCACCCCGAATGTGTCCGAAGCGGAGGCGCTGTCCGGGCAGTCGATCGCAAGCGTGGATGAGATGAAACGGGCGGCGGCCGCGCTCATCCGGCTGGGAATCAAGGCGGTGCTGGTCAAGGGCGGGCATCTCGAGGGGCCGACGGTTCGCGACCTGCTGGTCCATGACGGCGCCACGGAGGTGTTCGAGAGCCCGCGAATCGACACCTTGCATACCCACGGCACCGGCTGCACGCTGGCCTCGGCGATCGCCGCCGGCCTGGCCCAGGGTCTGGAGCTGCGCGCCGCGGTGGTGCGCGCCCGCGCCTATTTACACGAGGCGATCCGCACCGCGCCCGGCTTCGGCCAAGGGCATGGCCCGGTGAACCACGGGCACACCGTGGGCGCCTTCGCCGGGCCCGGCTGAGCGGCCGTGCCGCGGCCGATCCGGAAAGCGCGATCGATGCCCGAGTCCGCACCGTCCGCCCGCGGCGTGATCGTCGAGGCCGGACCCGACGACCTCGAGACGGTCCGCGCCCTGTTCCTGGAATACGCGCACTCGCTCGACTTCAGCCTGTGCTTCCAGGGCTTCGACCAGGAACTGGAAGAGCTGCCCGGCGCCTATGCCCGGCCGGCGGGGCGGCTGTTGCTCGCCCGCCTGGGCGACCGGGCGGTAGGCACGGTGGGCCTGCGGCCGCTCGAGTCCGGCGTCTGCGAGATGAAACGGCTCTACCTGCGCCCCGCCTACCGCGGCCTCGGGCTCGGCCGCCGGCTGGCGGTGCGGGTCATCGACGAGGCCAGGGCCGAAGGCTATCGCGCCATGCGCCTCGACACCATCACCGGCGCCATGCAGGCCGCGCAGGCGCTTTACCGCGGCCTCGGCTTTGTCGAGATCGCGCCCTACACCGAGGGTGCCCCGGTGGCCCTCACCTGCTACGAGCTGACGCTTCGGTGACCCGGCCTGTGGGTCAGTCCGGGGCGAGCGACGGCACGTCCTCAAGAAATGGATTATGGAATCGTACGCCGCCGAGCACCTGGCCGTGCTGGAAGTTCTCGCTCAACAACAGCGTGCAGCCGGCCTCGCGCGCCGTGGCCCATAACATGGCGTCCCAGAACGGCAGCCGATGTTCCTGCACCGCCACCATGGCGTCGCGCAAGGTACCGGGGCCAGCCGCCTGGACCGGAAAGACCCGCAGCCATTCCTCGACAAGTTGTGCAACCGCTGGCGCGGCCATACGGCCTTTCCCGGTCATGACGGAGAAAAACTCGTTGAGTACCTGCAGAATCATAACACAGTCCCACGTGACGGCCTTTTCCACGACTTGGAGCGCGCCAATCCGCTTTTCGCCCTCGGCCCGGTCCAATGTGTAAACCAGGATGTTGGTGTCAATCGTCACGCGGTCTACGTTCATGCAGGCTTTCCCTGTCAATTCGGCCGATGCCCAGGTCGTACCCCTTCTGCATCCGGGCGCGCAAACGCGCCCACGCCGCCTCCTGCTCGGGCGTCAGTTTCCGTTTCTTGGGAACCGGCATCAGCCGCGCCACCGGGCGACCGCGGCGGGTGATGATCACCTCCTCGCCGCGCTCGACCGCCGCGATGTAGCGGGACAGGTGCAGGTTGGCCTCCCTTATGCCGATCTGATGTATCATGGTCCACGCGTCTCCAGCCGGTATCTCCTGCAATGAATGTAGGATATCCCACAATTGACCGCAAGACCTCGAACCTCTTGCAAATCAGGAACCGCAAGAACCGGGTGGTTGGCGCCTGCGGTCAGAGTTACAGTCCGTATCGTTGAGGGCGAGACACGAGACGGACCGCCGGGAAGGGCGGTCGCTGCCGCCGGTAGTCTTCGGTAGAGAATAGGAAATGGCCTATACGATCGAGGCTCTTGACGCGGGTTCACGGCCGGATGACGTCGAAAGGCGGGTCGCCCGGTGCCGCGATTACCGGCGCATCGAGGCGGCGCTCGATTGGCTGGCGGCGCATGCCGAGGCGCAGCCGTCGCTGGCCGAGGCCGCCGCCGCCGCCGGCCTCGGCGAGCACCACTTCCAGCGCCTGTTCACCCGCTGGGTCGGCATCAGCCCGAAGCGCTTCCTGCAGTACATCAGCCTGGAGCATGCCAAGCGTAGCCTCGCGGCCAACGCCAGCGTGCTCGACGCCGCCTTCGACTCCGGGCTGTCGGGCCCGGGGCGCCTGCACGACCTGTTCGTGACCCACGAGGCGGTGACGCCCGGCGAGTACAAGACGCGCGGCACCGGTCTCAGCATCCGTTACGGTTTCCACGACAGCCCGTTCGGCGACTGCTTGGTCATGACCACCCGGCGCGGCGTCTGCGGCCTGTCGTTCATCGTCGGCGGCGGGCGCCGGTCGGCGCTGGCCAAGCTGTCGGCCGGCTGGGAGAACGCCGAGTTGGTCGAGGATGGGGCCGCGACCGAGCCCGTGGTGGCGCGCGTCTTCGGTGACCCGGCGAATGGCGGCGCGGCGGACGGGCCGCCGCTTCGGCTGCTGCTGCGCGGCACGCCGTTTCAGATCAAGGTGTGGGAGGCGTTGCTCAAGATCCCCCGCGGGGCGCTGGTGAGCTACCAGGACATCGCGCGCCACATCGGCCAGCCGGGCGCGGTTCGGGCGGTCGGCCTGGCCAATGGGCGCAACGCCATCGCCTACCTGATCCCCTGCCATCGGGTGATCCGCAAGTCGGGCCTCCTCGGCGGCTATGGCGGCGGGCTCGGCCGCAAGCTGGCGATGATCGGCTGGGAGGCGGCGCAGGCCCAACGGTCCGCTGCCTGATCCGCTTCCCCTGGCGTGCCGCCTCGGCTAGCGCATTATCCATTCAGGCTGAACCGGCCCACGCCCCCACCCGGCCACCCT
>JBHICX010000093.1:0-8317 GCA_046759805.1 Kiloniellales bacterium
CCGAAGGCGTCGATGAAAGTGCCGTTGAGCCAGCCGGCGCGCACCGTCGCCTTCGCCTCGTAGGGCGTGCGGATAATGCAAGAGTACACCTCCCCCTCCCAATCCCCGTCGAAGGGATAGGGGCCGGAGCGACGGGGCGGCGGCTCGTCGTCGCTGCCTTCGGCGACCGCCGCGGTTTGCCGGTATCGAGCGGCCCGGTCGCGTGCCAGGTCTGCGAACGTGCCTTCCGGGAACCTGTGCAGATAGGCCTCGTATTCGCGTGGATTGCGACTGTCCTTGATCGAGTTCCAGAAGGTGATCTCCACTTCCGCCTCGGTGATCGGCTTTGCCGCCGACGTGGTTTCCCCGGTCGGCGCCCTTCGCAAAAGGTCGGCACGAACGAAGCCAAGATCGCGGTCGCCATGACGCACCCGGTACCAGGTCCATGCGCCGACACTGGCCTTGCCCACGGCCAGTACACGGGTTCCCTTGGCGAGCGTGGTCACTCGTCGCGCCCGCGAGGAAGGCTTGGCGCGCACGTTCGCGTCCCGGTCCAGCATGAAGGCGATCTCGACCGGCGTCACCTCGGCCGCCTGTGACGGCTCGGGCCCGGCCTCGGCCTCCCGGCCGCGCCGCACCCTCAGCCGGGCGATGGGTGCGAACACCCCGTTGGGGAACTGTTGCAGATACGCCTCGAACATCGCCGGGTCGTCGCTGTTCTGGATCGACTGCCAAAACACCACCTCGCGGTCCGCGGCAGCCGTTGGCGGCGCCGCGGCGGGGGGCCTGATGGGGGCCGCGACACGCCTATTCACCGGCACGAACAGGAAATCGCCTTTATCGTGGCCGGTGTAGCGGATGTCCGAGTACTCCGGGGTCTGGGCCGCATTGGCGACGACGACTCCCTTCACCCGGTCGAACACCTCCTCGCCGAACAGCACGCCCGGATTTTCCTCCAAGGCCGCCAGGAACGCCCTGGCGAACACCGAATGGCCGCCGCCGCCCCGGTCCAGCACCGGCTCCAGCCCGCCGGAGGTCAATGCCGTGCGCGAGCGCTTCTCGTTCATTCGTTCCATCCAGGCAGTCCACTCGGCGCCGGATCGCACGGTGGAGGTGACCGTACGGGTCAAATTTCCCGAGTAGCAGGAGTCGGCGACCACCATGACGTGTTGCGCCGACATGGCCTTGAGGTAACCGCTCAGCCGGGTGTTCGCGAACCAGTCGGAGTCGTCGTCCCGCCTGGCCTCCACCGGCAGCCAATAGCCCCGGTCCGCCTCCTCATCCAGCACCCCGTGTCCGGCGTAGTAGACCAGCAGGTTGTCCTTCTCGGTGAGCGTCTGCCGGAGGCTGTTGAACGCGCCGGTGATGTCGCGCCGGGTGGCGTTGATGAGCTTGCTGACTTGGAAGCCGTATTTCGCTTCCAAGAGCGCCGCCACCGCCTCGGCATCGGCGACCGCCGTGGTGAGCTTCGGCAGGTGCTGATAGTCGTTGTTGCCGATGACGAGCGCGTGGTAGCGGCCGAAGTCGACCGCCGGCCACATCACGTCCTCAGCGCTCGCGACCGCGGCGACGGCCGCGGCGATCGTCAATCCGGTAACGACACGCCCCAACATCGCGCCCCGTCCTCCCGATCCCATTGTAGGCTGGGCCAACCGGGTAAGCAAAGCTCGTGCGCGGACCCGGCTTAAGGCAACGGTTGCTTGTTGACTAGCGCAGTCACCGGGGCCAGCGCGATCTTCTTGCGCTCCAGCGTGGCGGCCCATTGGGCGATCCGCTCCACCGACACCGGGTAGGGGACCGCCATGCCGAGGGCGTATCCGTTTTCTCGCGCCCGGCGCTCCAAGTCCTCGAGCGCGCCGTCGATGGCCGCCCGGCTCGCCTCGAGGTCGATCTGCACGTCGTTCACGGCATAGGGCAGCTCGAGGTCTGCCGCCAGCCGGGCGGCCAGTACGCGCCCCTCGGTGCGGCTGTCGAGGAACAAGAGCCCCCGCCGCTTGAGGGTCTCGAAGACCGGCTTGAGGCTCTCTGGCTCGGAAGCGAACCGCGTGCCCATCAGGTTGCTGGCTCCGACATAACCGACACCGCGGCTCAACGCCCATTCCAGCCGCTCCAGGTTCTGGGCTGCGCTGAGCGAGGTCAAGAGCGTGTATGGCCCCGGATCGTCGCGCGGGTAGTCTCGCGGCTCCATCGGCAAATCCAGCAGCACCTCGTGGCCGGCGTCGCGAGCTTGCTCGAGCCACCGGTCCAGGCGTTTCGCGTACGGCGCGAAGGTCAGCGTCACGGCACCGGGAAGTCGCTCGATGGCGCGTTCGGTTGCGGCCCGCGACAGGCCGAGGCCGGTTACCACGACGGCGATGCGCGGGCGCCCGTCCTGGCTATCGAACGGCCGCCGGTAGACCCGCCAGGCCTGGCGTCCGTCCGGCCCCACTCGGGGCAGGCGACCGTGCGCTCCCGGCTCCAACAATTTGGGGTCGGGCCCCACGATCGGCGCCCCGGCCGGCGGGGGCAGCTTCAGCCAGGCCTGCGGCGGCCGCGGAGCGGCGTCCCACCAGCGCTGGTCCGGCTCGAACTCCCATGCCGGGTCGCCCAGCCCGGCGTTCCACGCCGCGTCCTCCAACTCGAAGACCCAGGCCGCAATGAAGACGGCGAACACGGCAAGGGACGCAAGCGAGGCCAGTATCGCTACCCCCCTGGCGGAGCCGGCGCTGCCCTCGCAGCGATGCATGGGGGTCACCGGCGGGGCCATCGCCGCCCCTCCTGCCGACCCGGCGCAAGGCGCACCGGGCCGTGTCGGTGTCGAGCCAGGCACCCTGACGGAATCATACTATCGGCCATTACGGCCGACTCCTGGCCTCCCGCTCCCCCACCCGGCCCCCGGCCCGTCCGCCGGGGCGGGCACCCACGGGATCGCCTGCCTTCGCCGAAGCGAAGCCCCGGCTTCGCGCAGGCAGGTATGATATGGGTGGCCGGGTGGGGGAGCGGGACGGGTCAAGATCAAGGACCGCTGGAATCAGTTGACCGCCCGCTCCCTGTACAAGGATATGCCGCGCAACAGGTCGAGGGCCCGGGCCAGCTGGTAGTCTTCCTCCGCCTCCTGTGCCGCGTCGCTGGTCTCGCTGCCGCCGGCATCCTCCTCCGCCGGATCCTCCATGGCGCCGAGCGCGCCGCGCAGGTCGCGCTCGCGGCGCCGGGCCACCTGGTCGGTCTTCTCCAGCCGCGCCTGCTCGACCACGATGTCCGGTTCGATGCCGGTGGCCTGGATCGACCGCCCGGACGGCGTGTAGTAGAGCGCCGTGGTGAGCCGGATGGCGACCTGGCCGCGCTGCGGGATGATCGTCTGCACCGAGCCCTTGCCGAAGGACCGGGTCCCCATCACGATGGCGCGCTGGTGGTCCTGCAGCGCCCCGGCCACGATCTCCGAGGCCGACGCGGACCCGCCGTTGATCAGCACCACGATCGGCACCCCGCCGATGGCGTCGCCGGCGCGGGCGTTGAAGCGCTGGGTGGCCTCCGGGTCGCGGCCGCGGGTGGATACGATCTCCCCTTGTTCCAGGAACAGGTCCGACACCGCCACCGCCTGGTCGAGAAGGCCGCCCGGATTGTTCCGCAGATCGATCACCAGGCCAAGGATCTCGTCCTCGCCGATCTCGGCCTTGAGCTTCTCGATCGCGTTTTGCGCCGCCTCCTCGGTCTGCTCGTTGAAGGCGGTGATGCGAAGATAGCCCATCTTGCCCTCGACCCGGCGGCGCACCGGCGTGATACGAATGATGTCGCGGGTGATGGTGACATCGAAGGGCTCGCGGTTCTCGCGGCGGATCGTCAGCACGATGTCGGTGTTGACCTGGCCGCGCATCTTCTCGACCGCCTCGGCGAGCGCCAGCCCCTGCACCGAGTCGCCGTCCAGGTGGGTGATATAGTCGCCGGTCTTGAGCCCGGCCCGATAGGCGGGCGTGTCGTCGATGGGGGAGACCACCTTGACGAACCCGTTCTCCATGGTGACCTCGATGCCGAGCCCGCCGAACTCGCCCTTGGTCTGCACCTGCATGTCGGAAAAGCTTCTCTCGTTCAGGTAACTCGAATGCGGGTCGAGCGAGTTCAGCATCCCCTGGATCGCCGACTCGATGAGTTGCTTGTCGGATTTCTCCTCGACGTAGTCGGCCCGCACCCGCTCGAAGATGCTGCCGAGCAGCTGCAGGTAACGGTAGGTGTCGGTGTCGTCCTCCGCCGCTGGCGCGGGACCTGGTGTCAGCAGGAGCGCCGCCGCGAGCGCCGCCGCCAACGGCCCCCTGCTCAGCCGTGCCGTAGACATGGTTCGATTCATCCGCTTACCCTACTCTGTGCCGCCGCCAACCAGGGCAGCGGGTTTATGGGTTGGCCGTTGCGCCGGAACTCCACATAGAGGCGGGACCGGCCAGACCCGGTATCATCCATGACCGCCACCGGCTCTCCGGCGAGCACCCACTGCCCCGGGACGCTCAAGATCCGTCCCAGCCCGGCGAGCAGCGTATGATATCCGCCGCCGTGCTCGATGAGCAAGATCCGCCCGTAGCCCCGGAACGGTCCCGCGAACACCACCACCCCATCGAACGGCGCCACCACCTGGGCGGCGGCCCGGCTTTCGATCACGATCCCCTTGCTAGTGGCGCCGAACTCGTCCTTGGCGCCGTAAAGCCGGACGATGGGCCCCTGCACCGCCCGCAAGAGGCTGCCTTTCTCGCCGGTAAAATCGTGGATGTCGAGCGGTTTCG
The DNA here is from genome assembly GCA_046759805.1 of Kiloniellales bacterium. Classification (GTDB taxonomy): domain Bacteria; phylum Pseudomonadota; class Alphaproteobacteria; order JBHICX01; family JBHICX01; genus JBHICX01. The sequence goes on from JBHICX010000093.1 coordinate 4,728, forward strand.
GTACCGCCGACGCGACCGCCTTCGCCTGGCGCGCCTCCGGCTTCGATGTTTGCGCCGCCCGCCGCGCCTCCTCCTCGCGTTGCCGCTTGAGCTTCTCGATCAGTCTGATCAGCCCGTGTATGTCCTTCGCTTGCTCGGTACGCTCGCTGGCGATCCTCTGGTTCCGTTTGGCCAACGCCTGACGATCCCTGCTCGTCCGATCGAGGATCGCCTCTTTCTCCTGTTGTAGACGCTTGAGCTCGTCCGCCTTGACCTCGAGTGCGGCCTGCGCCTTGCCCAACTGCGCCCGTATGCGCACCTTCTCGTCGCGTAGCGCCGCCAGCCGCGCCAGATGGTCCTTGATTCGGACCGCCTCAGCGCGCAACGCCGGCTCCGAGTCGCGGAACAGGATAAAACCGCGCACCGTGTCGATCGGGGGACGGGGCAGCGCAACCATCGCCTCGGGCGGACGCCTAGTGATCCGCACGAGGGCGTTCACTACCTCGCTCGTTTGCTCGCGGCGTGTCTCCAACGCGGCATTTTCGCGCGCCTGTTCGTCATCGAGCGCCGCCAGTTCCGCCTCGAGTGCCGTGAGCTTCGCTTCCACCCCCTGGAGATCGCGCGCCGCGGCGACAAACATTCGCCTGAGCCGCGTCACGTCCTTGGCGGTTGCTTGTTCGCTGTCCGCGAGCGCTTTTTCGCGCTGAAGGCCGGTACCTAATTGCTGATTCAATTGCTTTTCATGTTCGCGGCCCGTCTCCAGCCTCCGCTGGAGCGATTCCAGTGTCTTGGTCTGGTCGCCAGCTTGAGCCGCGGCCGTTCCGGCCAAGCCGTGGCTGACGCCAACGGCGAGCGCGGTCACCGCGGCGAAACGACACAGACGCGGGACGCGCCTGGGCCTACGCGATGGCGCGCCGGCGGGCGGCGTCATGGCTTGCTTCACAGCCCCCCTCGATCAACAGCGACCGGCCGGTCATCTCCGCCGGCCGCGGCAGTCCCATGAGGGCCAGCACCGTCGGTGCCACGTCGGCCAGCCGGCCGTCGGCGAGCGCGGTCACCGAGGGTGGCGCGTTGACCAGAATGAGCGGCACCGGGTTCAGTGTGTGGGCGGTATGCGGCTCGCCCGTCGCCGGGTCGCGCATCTGCTCGGCGTTGCCGTGGTCGGCGGTGATAATGAGCGCCCCGCCGGCCAGGCGCACGGCCGCCTCGAGCCTTCCCAGGCAGCGGTCCACCGCCTCCACCGCCTTGATCGCGGCCGCAAGGTCGCCGCTGTGGCCCACCATGTCGGTGTTGGCGTAGTTCACGACGATGAGGTCGAAAGACCCGCCGGCGATCTCCTCGACCAGCCGGTCGGTGACCTCGAGGGCCGACATCTCCGGCTTCAAATCGTAGGTCGCGATCTTCGGCGAGGGCACCAGGATGCGCCTCTCGCCGCGGAACTGTCGCTCCCGGCCGCCGTTCAGGAAGAAGGTGACGTGGGCGTACTTCTCGGTCTCGGCGATGCGCAGCTGTTTGCGTCCCGCCGCCGCCACCACCTGCCCCAGCACTTGCCGCGGCGGTGCCGGTCGGAACAGGATGTCGAGCAACCGATCGAGCGCCGCGGAGTATGCCGTCATGCCGACCGCGGCGGCGAACCGCGGGGGGTGCTGGCGCTGGAAGCCGTCGAACGCCGGGTCCAGCAGCGCGCTCAAGGTCTGCCGGACCCGATCGGCCCGGAAGTTCGCCATCACCAGGCCGTCGCCGTCGGCCATGCCGGCGTAGCCGTCGATCACCGTGGGCCGGACGAACTCGTCCGTCACCTGCCGGCCGTAGCTTCGCTCGACGGCGGCCAGCGGCTCGGGCGCCCGTTCGCCGTTGGCGTCGACCAGGGCCTCATACGCGAGCCGCGTGCGCGGCCAGCGCCGGTCGCGATCCATCGCGTAGTAACGGCCCGAGACCGTCGCCACCTGGAGCCCGGAGAGCCCGTCGAGACCGGCGAGGAACCGGGCCAGATGGTCGCGGGCGCTCATTGGCGGCGTGTCGCGGCCGTCGAGGAAGGCGTGCAGCCAAACCGGCACCGCGTTCCCACACAGGATACGGGCCAACTCGGCGATCTGGTCCTGATGGGAATGCACGCCGCCGGGCGAGACGAGCCCCATCAGATGGCAGGCACCGCCGGATGCTCGCAGCCGTTCGACCAGCCTCTGGATCGCCGGCTTCTTGGCCAGCTGGCCCCGCTCGATGGCCCGGTCGATACGTGCCAGGTCCTGCAACACCACGCGGCCGGCGCCGAAGTTCATGTGGCCGACCTCGGAGTTGCCCATCTGCCCGGCCGGCAGGCCGACCTCATGCGCCGCGGCGTCGAGCCGGGCGCTGGGACAACGCACCTTAAGCCCGTCCCATACCGGGGTATGGGCGAGCTTGATGGCGTTGTGGTCGGGCTCATTCCGCTCGCCCCAGCCGTCCAGGATGCACAGCACGACGGGACGCGGTGGCTTCGCCTCGGACATGGCGGTTATATAGGGGATTTCCCGATTCATGGATAGTACTCAGAAGTCAGAAGTCAGAAGTCAGAAGTCAGAAGTCAGGTATCAGGTCCGTGCGCCCTCTGACTTCTGATCCCTGACTTCTGACTTCTGATTACTGCCTCCTATGATACGGGTGCCCGGCCAGGATTTGCTGGGCGCGGTACAGCTGCTCGGCGAGCAAGGCGCGGACCAGTAAGTGCGGCCAGGTCATGCGGCCGAGGCGGAGTATGAGATCGGCTCGCCCGCGTAGCCGCTCGTCGAGGCCCTCGGCGCCGCCGATGACGAAGGCGAGATCCCGCGCGCCGTCATCACGCCAGCGGCCGATCAAGTCGGCGAACTGGGCGCTGGTCAGGGCCTTGCCGGCCTCATCCAGGGCAACCAGCCGGGCGCCCTTGGGCACGGCCGCCTGCAACAGCTCGGCCTCGCGCCGCTTCAGCCGGTCCGGCGGCAGCGGCCGCCGCTCCTCGACCTCCTTCAGCGCCACCGGCCAGCCGATCCGCCGCCGGTAATGCTCGAACAGCTCGCGTGTCGGCCCGGCCCGCGCCCGGCCGACGGCGGCGATGACGATGCGCATGGCGTCCGCCTAGGGCATGTACCCAAAAAATGGACGTCGCCAATCACGATGTCCGCTAACGCCCCCGTTCCCGTCATCCATGGTGATGGATCCATACTTCCGGGTGTGGTCAGCAGGAGCCATTCAGCTGATTTCCGATGCAACGCTGCGCCTCAATCCGGCAAACCGGTCTTGCGGAGGACGTTGAAAAATTTCTTCCAAAAAACCTGGTCCTTGTACTTCTGCAGGGTCAGCGCCTCTCGGCTTGCCAGAGAGTAGTCCGGGGTAAGTTCGAGGACCTTGGCAACGTGGACCTTTGCTTGGTCATGGCGGCCGAGCTCGGTATAGGCAAAGACCAGTCGCTCATGGGCACGCATGGTCATGGACCCAGCCTCCCGTTGCACTTCTTCCTCGCCCACGCGAATCATCTCTTCCAAGCGTCCGGTCTGCAAGTAGCCCAAGGCTAGCATAGAAGGATACCAGGGGGGGTAGTAGGGGCTAAGGCGCATGGCCTTCTTGATCAGTGGTATGGCCTCTTCCGGCGACCACCG
>JBHICX010000094.1:0-8286 GCA_046759805.1 Kiloniellales bacterium
CGGATTCGCCGCCTTTGCTCTGGCCCCGGCGTTCGGGCTGCCCCCGGAACCTCCCGGCGTGGCCGCCGCCGAGCTTTCGGCGCGCCAGGCCTGGTGGCTCGGCACGGCGCTGGCCACCGCCGGCGGGCTGGCACTGATGGTGTTTGCCGGAAACACCGTGGCCAAGGTGGCGGGTCTGGTTGCCATTGCCGCGCCGCACCTGATCAGCGCGCCGCATTTGGCCGAGACGGGTACCCTGCCGGCGGCGTTGGCCGGCCGGTTCGTGGCCGCTTCACTGGTCACGTCGGCGTTGTTCTGGGTGGTGCTCGGCGGGCTTTCGGGCTGGCTGTACGGCCGCTTCGATCCGGGGCCCGCGGAAGCAACACACTCGCCATAGGGAGGCTCAGGTGGATCGTCCACGGTTAGAATTGTCGAACCGGTCTCGGCGCTTGATCACCTTGTTCGCCACGGTCGCCGTACTGGCCCTGCCGGACGCGGCGCTCGCCCATACCGGGCTTGGGGTCGGCGGCTTCGCCAGCGGCTTCGTGCATCCGATGAGCGGCCTCGACCATGTGCTGGCCATGTTTGCGGTGGGCCTCTGGGCGGCGCGGCATGGCGGCCGCGCGACTTGGCTCATCCCGACGACCTTTGTCTCGATGATGGTCGTGGGGGCGGCCGCGGCGCTGGGCGGGCTACCGCTGCCGCTGGTCGAGCTCGGCGTCGCCGGCTCGGTGGTGGTGCTCGGCGCGGTGGTCGCCCTCGACAGGCGTCTGCCGATGGTGTCGGTGGCGCCGCTCGTCGCCGCCCTCGCCGTCTTCCACGGCTACGCCCACGGCGCGGAACCGGGGGCGACGGTGTCGGGTGCTACGTACGGCGTCGGCTTCGTGCTTGCCACCGTGGCGCTGCATGGGTGGGGGCTTGCCGGCGGGTTCCTGGTGAACCGCCTGGCGGGCCTGCGGCCGGTGCAGGCCGGCGGCGGCGCCATCGCGCTCGCCGGGCTGTGGATGCTGGCGGGTCTATAGCCGGCCGGACGCTCCGGCCACGGTCCATGGATGCGGCGAGCGAGAGTCCGGCGACGACGGCGCGCCGGCTCATCCGGCGCCTCGACCGGGCGGCGCTGGCGACCCTGCAACACGACGCCGAGGGTTGGCCGTGCGGCTCGCTGGTACTGGTCGCCTTGGACCATGCGGCGAGCCCGCTCCTGTTGCTCTCGGAGCTTGCCGAGCATACCCGGAACATCGCTCGCGACCCGCGCCTGTCGCTGTTGTTCGACGACTCCGCCGATACCGCGAACCCGCTGGCGGAACCACGGGTCACCGTATTCGGCCGCGCCCGCCGGAGCGACGATCCGGACCTCCGGAACCGCTTCCTGCGGCGCCATCCAAGCGCCCGAGAGTACGCCGATTTCAAGGACTTCCACCTGTTCCAGGTGGCGGTCGCCCGCGCCCATTTGGTGGCCGGCTTTGGCCGAATCCATTGGATCGAGGGGCCGGCGCTATTGCTCGACACCGCCGATTCGGCCGCATTGGAGGCGGCAGAGCCCGAGATCGTCGAGCACATGAACCGGGACCACGCCGACGCCGTGGCGCTGTACGCCAGGGTCCTGCTCGGCCGCTCCGGCGAGGGCTGGCGGATGACCGGCTGCGACCCCGAGGGCATCGACCTGCGCCGCGGCGCCGAGATCGCCCGGCTCGACTTCGACTCGCCGGTCGGGGACGCCGAGGCGGCTCGGCGGCAGCTGGTGCGCCTGGCCAAGCGCGCCCGCCGTAGTCCCGGCGGCTGAGCCGGCCGGCGGTTGCCTCGGACCGAGGGGACGGGTATCGTTCGGCCCAAGATTACGACCGGTCAAGCCCAGGGAGGGGAGATGAGGGGTGCAGCAGGTTGGACCCTATGTCAGCGAACACGGCCTGGACCGGCACGACATCCACGACGTCGCCACCGCCTACTGGAACCTGACCGGGCCGGCGCTTTACGAACAGGCGATCCGTCGCGCCGAGGGCGAGGTGGCGCAAGGCGGCGCGCTGGTGGTGCGCACCGGACCACACACCGGCCGCTCGCCGAAGGACAAGTTCATCGTCGAGGAGCCCTCGAGCAAGCACGACATCTGCTGGGGCGATGTCAACGTCGCCATCGCCGAGGCGCAGTTCGAAGGTGTCCACCGGCGGCTGCTTGGCCACCTGCAGGGCCGTGACGTATTCGTCCAGGACATCCACGCCGGCGCCGATCCGGCCTACCGCCTGGCGGTCCGGGTGATTACCGAGACCGCCTGGCACAGCCTGTTCGCGCGCAACATGTTTCTGCGGCCGAGCCGCGACGAGCTGGCCCGGTTCGAGCCCGCGTTCACCATCATCCAGATGCCGGGCTTCCACGCCGTGCCGGAGCTGGACGGAACCAACTCCGAGGTGTGCGTTCTGATCAACTTCGAACGCCGGCTGGTGCTGATCGGCGGCACGTCCTATGCCGGCGAGATCAAGAAGTCGGTGTTCTCGATCCTCAACTACCTGTTGCCGGCGCAGGGCGTGTTGCCCATGCACTGCTCCGCCAATATCGGCCGCAAGGGCGACTGCGCCATCTTCTTCGGCCTGTCGGGGACCGGCAAGACGACGCTCTCGGCGGACGGCGCGCGCACGCTCATTGGCGACGACGAGCATGGCTGGTCGGATACCGGCGTGTTCAACTTTGAGGGCGGCTGCTACGCCAAGGTGATCCGGCTGTCGGCCGAGGCGGAGCCGGAGATCCACGCCGCCAGCAACCGCTTCGGCACCATCCTCGAAAACGTGGTCGTGCGATCCTATGACCGCACCCTGGACCTCGACGACGGATCGTTGACCGAGAACACGCGCGCCTCCTATCCCATCGATTTCATCCCCAACGTCCAGCACGACGGCTGCGGCGCCCACCCCAGCAATGTGATCATGCTGACCGCCGACGCTTTTGGGGTGTTGCCGCCGATCTCGCAGCTCACGCCGGAGCAGGCCATGTATCACTTCCTGTCCGGCTACACCGCGCGCGTCGCCGGCACCGAGAAGGGCCTCGGCAGCGAGCCCCAGGCGACGTTCTCGACCTGCTTCGGGGCGCCGTTCATGCCGCGCCACCCGGCGGTCTACGCGCGCCTGCTGGGCGAACGCATCGCGGGCCACGGCGCCAAGTGCTGGCTCATCAACACCGGCTGGACCGGGGGCAGCTACGGGGTCGGTCGGCGGATGCAGATCGCCCATACCCGGGCCATGGTGCGCGCCGTGCTCGACGGCCGGCTGGCCGAGGTGACTACGGCGCCGGAACCGAACTTCGGGCTGCGCGTACCGAGGGCTTGCCCGGACGTGCCGGCCGGTGTCCTGGACCCGAAGACGACCTGGGCCGACAAAGAGGCCTATGACCAGACCGCCCGCGAGGTGGCCATGCGCTTCGCCGCCAACTTCGAGCAGTTCGAGGCCCAGGTCGACGACAAGGTCAAGGCCATCGCCATCCGCGCCGCGGCGTGAGCCGGCGTCGGCTCAGGCCAACGACCGGCGGCGGCGGCGGCACAGGATGGAGAGACCCAGCCCCGGCACCGCGAACACCAGCCAGGCCGGAAGCAGCAGCACCCACACGATCACCGGGTCCCACAGCGCCGGGTGCAGGTAGCGCTGGATCACCGCCTGCGCCAGGTTGAGGCTGTCCACGTGCAGGTCGTGCCACAGTTTGCCGACGACGATGGCCTCGTAGCTGCCGGTATCGTGCAGCTGCACGATGTCGCGCGCGGCGACCACCATGGCCCCCAGCAGCAAGAGCCAGCCGACGGCTCGGCCAACCAGTCTCAAGCCCTTCCCGATGGCCCCCTCCGGTTCCCGCTCCAGGCTTCGGCGGCGTCTGGCCGCGGGACAATACTAACCCCCTCCTCCCGGGGCGTTAAGGGTCGAGTGCCTTCAAGCGCCGCAAGGGCCGGGGCGGGCGGCGGTCGTGCTTGCGCGGAGGATTGATATCACTATGTTTGCCGAGGTCGGAGAGGTGGCCGAGTGGTTTAAGGCGCACGACTGGAAATCGTGTTCACGGGGGACCGTGTCGCGGGTTCGAATCCCGCCCTCTCCGCCACCCTACGCCTTCGGCTTCGGCTGGCTTACGCCAGTAAGACGGCCGAAGCGAGATTAGAGCGAGGCTGCTCTCCGAAGCCTTGGCGAAGGAGGGTTGGCTCAGGCGGCCTTGGCGACCCGGCCCAGCGCATTCAGGAAGTCGGTGTGCCAGCGCTCGAGGTCGTAGCGCCGCAGGTTGGCCATCATGCTGCGCCAGCGGTTCTGGCGTTCGTCGCGCTTCATTCGCAGTGCCACCTGGATCGCTTCGGCGACGCCGAGGATATCGCAGGGGTTGACGATGAGCGCGCCGGGAAGCTGCCGGGCGGCGCCGGCAAACTGGGAGAGCACCAGTACGCCCGGATCCTCTTCCGTCTGGGCGGCGACGTATTCCATGGCCACCAAGTTCATGCCGTCGCGGAACGGGGTCACCAGGCCAACCCGCGCCGCCCGATAGAGGCCGGCCAGGCTGCGGCGGGTGAAGGAGCGGTTCAGGTAGTGGATCGGCGCCCAGTCGGGTTCCGAGAAGCGACCGTTGATATGGCCGGTCAGCCATTCCAGGTCGCGTCGGATCTGGCGGTATTCGGGGACCTCGGCGCGCGACGGCGGCGCCACCTGCATGTAGACCACTCGACTACGGTTGCCGGGGTACATGTCGAACAAGCACTCGACGGCCCGCAGCCGCTCGTGCAGGCCCTTCGAATAGTCGAGTCGGTCGATGCCGACGATGAGGTGTCGGCCGCGCAGGCTGCGCTTGGTGCGCGCGAAGTGCCGGCGTCCGACGGGGGTTTGCACCATCTGGGCCATCTCGTCGGTGTCGATGCCAATGGGGAACACGCCGGTGCGCGGGTAGTGACCGTCGGCGGACAACCGGCGCCCGATCTGGACGGCGACGTAGTCTCGAAACGCTTGCAGGTCGCTGTTGGTCTGGAAACCGACCAGGTCGTAGGCCAACAGCGACTCGATGAGCGCCTGATGTTGCGGCAGCGTGAGCAGCAGCTGCGTTGCCGGAAAGGGAATGTGTAGAAAAAACCCCAGTGGCTGATCGTCGCCCATGCGTCGCAGAATGCTGCCCAGCGGAATCAGATGGTAATCGTGCACCCACACCAGGTCGTCCGGCCGGCGCAGCGCCGAGAGATGCTTGGCGAACAGCGCGTTCACGCGCTGGTAGCCGTGGTAGAATTGGCGGTCATAGGCGGTGAGGTCGGGCCGGTAGTGGAACAGCGGCCACAGCGTGCGATTGGCGAAGCCGTTGTAGTACTCCCGGTAATCTTCCGCGGTCAGGTCGATGGTCGCGTAGGTGACGCCATCGACCTCGATGCGCCGCGGCGCGCGCGGGCGCTTGCGACTGATCCGACCGCTCCAGCCGAACCACTCGCCGCCGGTTGCTCTGATCGTTGCCTCGATGGCCACCGCAAGGCCGCCGGCAGCCGCCGTCGCCTGTTCCCTAGTCTCGGGCACCACGACCCGGTTGGAGACGATGACCAGCCGGCTCATAGCACGGTTTCCCAGCGCCGGCTCAAGCGTATGGCGCAGTTGATGAGCCCGACCTGCGAGTAGGTCTGGGGAAAGTTCCCCCAAAGCTCCCCGGTCTCGACGTCGATGTCCTCGGACAACAGGCCCAGGTGATTGCGGCTGGCGAGCAGCTCCTCGAAGATGTCGCAGGCCTCGTCCAGCCGCCCCAGCGCGGCCAGCCATTCGACGCCCCAGAACGTACAAATGATGAAGGAGGTGGTCGGCAACCCGAGGTCGTCGGGTACGGCATAGCGCATCAGGTGGTTCTTGCGCCTGAGGGTACTTTCAATCGCCGCCATCGTGCCGACGAAGCGCGGATCCTCGGGCTTGACGAAACCGACCTCGCCCATCAGCAGCAGGCTGGCGTCCACCTCCGTGCCCTCGAAGGTGTCGACGAAGCTGTTGAGCCGGCCGTTCCAGGCCCGCTCGAGAATCACATCGCGGATCCGATCGGCGTGTGCGCGCCAGGTGTCGGCCCGGTCTCCCAGGCCGAGATGCACCGCGATCTTCGCCAGCCGGTCGCACGCGGCCCAGCACATCACGCTCGACGAGCTGTGGATTCGCGATTGGGTCCGCCGCTCCCAGATGCTGGCGTCGGGCTGGGCGTGCAGCTTGACCGCCTGCTCGCCCACCCTTTCCAGCCGCCGAAAGTCGTCGGGCCCGGCCGGGCGCAACAGGCGCTTGTCGAAAAACGCCTGCGTGGTCGCCAGCACCACGTCGCCGTAGACGTCGTGCTGGTGTTGCTCGTGTGCCTTGTTGCCGATACGCACCGGAGCCATGCCCCGGTAGCCCGAGAGCGTGGAGACCTCACGCTCGCGCAGGCGCCGCTCGAGCGCGATGCCGTAGACCGGCTGAATGTGGCCGCCGTCGGCCGTGGCCACGATGTTGGTGAGATACCGCAGGTAGTTCTCGAGGATCGGCACGGCGCCGAGACGGTTGAGCGCCCGCACCACGAAGAAAGCGTCGCGCAGCCAGCAATAGCGGTAGTCCCAGTTGCGCCCGCTGTCCGCTGTCTCGGGGATCGACGTGGTGAGCGCGGCGACGATGGCGCCGGTTTCCTCGAAGTTGCACAACTTAGTGGTGATGGCGGCTCGGATCACGGCATCCTGCCATTCAAGGGGCAGCGCCAAGCCGCGCACCCACTCGCCCCAGTACCCTTGCGTCCGCTCCAACAGCTCGCTGGCCGCGTTCATCGGCGGTCGGGTGAGCGTCTCGTCGGGGCCAAGGATCAGGGCGATCGGCTCTTCGAGAAAAAACGGGGTCTCGTCGAGGACGTAAGCCGGCGGCGCGTTGGTAGTCAGCCGCAGCGTGACGTTGGCGCCGACGTAGCGCACATGATTGCTGCCGTGGGTGATCTCGGGCCTAGCGGCCCCGTAGTCCGAACTCGGCCGCAGCCTGATGCGGACGCGTGGCGTGCCCGCCAGCGGCCGCAACAGGCGCACCAGCATGATCGGGCGGTACATGCGGCCGAACTGGCCGAAGCGCGGCGCAAAGTCCGAGATCTCAACCACCCCGCCGCCGGCGTCGCTGAGCCGGGTGACTAGGACGGCGGTGTTGCTAAGATAGGCCTGCTCGCTTTCAGCGAACCCCTCGATCTCGATGGCGTAGACGCCGTGGGCATCGTCGCCGTCGGCATCCGTCTCGTTCAACAGGCGGCAGAATACCGGATCGCCGTCGAAGCGCGGCAGGCAATACCAGACCACCCGGCCCATCTGGTCGATCAACGCGGCGATCGAGCAGTTTCCGATGACGCCGAGCTCCAGGCTGGCCACGCCTACGCCCGCCTTGCCGCGCGCCGCCCGGTGAGTGCTTGCGGCAACGTCGTCAGCCAGGCGACCAACTCATCGACCGAGCCGACGCGCCAGCGCGCCAGCGTTTCGGTGCCGTCGCCTACGTGAATGCTCACGCCGCCGAAGCGATTGACGACCGCGAAGCCGTGCTCGTCGGTCGCATCGTCGCCGCAATACACCGGGATTCGGCCAGCAAACGGCGACTCGCCAAGGAAGACTTCGATGGCATCCCCCTTGTCGACGCCCGAGGGCCGAATCTCGAACAGCATCTTGCCTTCGAGGACCTCCAGCCGCGGGCTCATGTCGTCCACGGCCGCGGCCACGGCTTGGCGACAGGCCTCACGCCGTTCCGGCGCCTGCCGGAAGTGCAGCGCCACGGCCACGCCCTTGTCCTCGACCATCAGCCCGGGATGCGCCCGCGCGAAGTCCCTCAGCGCCCGTTTGATGGGCGCGAGCTCGGCGTCGTCCAACGCCTGCGGCGGCCGCACGACCGTGCCGTCGGCGCGGCGGCGTTCGAGCCCGTGCAGCCCGGCGGCGGGCAGCAACGGCAGCGCCAGAATCCGGTCGATTTGCTTGAGCGGCCGTCCGCTCACCACGGCCAGGGCCCCGTCGAACGCGTCCCGCAAAGAGTCGAGCAGGCGCCGGAGCTCTGGCTTCACGCGCACCGCGTCGGGCGTCGCCGTTAACTCGATGATGCTGCCGTCGAGATCGAGAAAAAGGGCCCACTCCGGGCGCGCAGGGGGGAGTTCCAGGGACGCGATCATACTATCGAGCGTGCGAATCAGCCGAATCCGGTGGTGTGGTCGGGCCGATGGTCAGGCCCGCACCATACACCGATTGGGCGCCACGCCAAGACTTCGACGATGGCGCGCCGTTGGGTCGGTGCGCCAGCGCTTGACGGAGCCGCGTCGAGGACGCTCAGTGCAGGCCGACCAAAAGTACCACCATGATCATGC
>JBHICX010000095.1:0-8268 GCA_046759805.1 Kiloniellales bacterium
GGGCCGGGGGCCGGGTGGGGGAGCGGGAGGCCAGGAGTCGGCCATAATGGCCGATACTATTACCGGTCCAACGGCCGGCAAACGCTAGCCGGCGTCGCCGCCGCGGCCGGGCCCGGATCGGGAGGAACAGGTTTCCGTATCACCGGGCGCGGCCAGCGGCTATAAACTCCCCGGCATGGGGGTCGCGCAATCCCCGATTTTGACGCGGTGCACGGCACGAACGACGGCGGGGGCTCGCTGGCGATGAGCAAATTCGACGAACGCGAGAGAGGTTTCGAGGCCAAGTGGAAGCGCGATCAAGAGCTGGGCGCGGCGGTGGCGCAAGCCTACGCCAAGACCGTAGTCGCCGCCGACTTCGAGGGGCCGGGGGAGGTCGACGTGCTGCAGAAGGTGCTCGCCGACTTCGCCAAGCACGGCATCGAGATGACCGAACACCGCCTGCGCAAGGAGATGGGCCGGCTGATGGACGAGGCCGCCCAGCAAGTCGAAGCCGAGGCGGCGGAAGGCTGATAGATTACCTGCAGGACGCGCCGCTGACGTCGCCGCCAGCGGCGCGTCGCGATGCCGCAATCGGGCCGTTTAGGTTCCGACCTCGCCGGAGATGACCGGGCCGAACAGGTCCCATGACTCGCCATTGAACTTCTGCAACTGCATCTGCTCGATCGGGCGGAAGTCCGAGGCGCTGGTGTTGAGCTTGATGCCGGGCAGAAGCGTCGGCAGCTCGAAACCCTTCAGGCTCGCCGCCTGTTTCATGATGCTCTCGCGGGTCAGGTTGTCCCCGGCCTTGCGCAGCACGTGCTCCAGCGTCATCGCCACCGTGTATGCATAGACGTTGAAGGAATTGCCGAGGTTGCCTTCCGGAAAGTATTCCTTCATCCACTTCCGCCATGCCATCATGCCCGGGTCGTTGTCCCATTGTGGGTCGGTCGGACCCTTGATGTAGGCCGACGAGATGATGCCGACCGACTTCTCCAACCCTGCCGGCTTCATGACCCGGGATATCGAGGTGGACACGTTGTTGAGCAGTTGAAGGGGCTTCCAGCCGATGTCGTGGGCCTTGCGGATGGCCTGAGCCGAGAACTTCGGCGTGGTGATGTTGACGAACACGTTGGCGCCGCTGTTCTTGAGCGAGACGATCTGCGAATCCACCGTCGGATCCGAGGTCTCGTAGGACACCGCCTCGACGATCAACTGGTCGGCCTTGGCCCCGAGGCCGTCGCGCAAGCCCGTGAGGTAGTCCTTGCCGTAGTCGTCGTTCTGGTACAGCACCCCGATCTTGGGGTCCTTCACGTTGTTCAGGATGTAGCGGGCATAGACTCGGGCCTCTGTCTGGTAGTTCGGCTGCCAACCCATGGTCCACGGGAAGTTCTCGGGATCGCCCCATTTGGTGGCGCCGGTGGCCACGAACAGGTGCGGGACCTTCTTCTTGTTGACGTATTTGTGGATCGCCGAGTTGGTCGGCGTGCCCAGGGTCTGGAACAGGAACAGCACCTGCTCCTGCTCGACCAGCTTGCGCACCTGCTCGACCGTCTTCGGCGGGCTGTAGCTGTCGTCGAGCGAGATGATGTTGATCTGGCGCCCGTTGATTCCACCCTCGGCGTTGACCCTGGCGAAGTAAGCCTTGATGGCCTTGCCGATGGTGCCGTAGGCGGAGGCCGGCCCGCTGTAGGGGTTGGTGTTGCCGACCTTGATCTCGGTGTCGCTGGCGCCGGGGCCGTACATCTTCTGGGCCTGCCCGGACCCGGCCATGAGGATGACGGCCATCGCCGCCGCCGACGCGATCAGTACTCTTCTAGTATAACGCATTGTTTATTCCTCCCTCGGTTTGTCCCATCCCTTGCCAGCATCATCGGCACCGGCCGGCGCTCGTTGGCGCAGCTTACCAGCCGGTGCGATTCCTTCGAACCATCGACAATAGCTCACTCGGCCGCTCAGAGATACCCCGACGCGCCATGGCAGCCGTCGTTTCGATGGCCTGGGCGAACTCTCGGGGGTCGCTCGCCAGTCGAACCAGCCAGGGGCCGATCACGGCGACGAAGCCGGCGATGCCCCTGGGCATCACGTACATGAACAGCAGCAGGAAGACGCCGTAGATCGCCCAAGGCGCGGCGTCGGATATGTCCTGGGCGAAGTTCGGGATGAACAGGATGAACAGGCCGCCATAGATGGCCCCGGAGATCGACGCCAGCCCGCCGACCACCACGCCAACCAGGAAGGTAATCGACAGGAAGAACGAAAAGCTGTCCGGGGCGACGAACTGCACCACGATCGCCCCCAGCGCCCCGGCAATGCCGGTGTAGAGCGCGCTCACCCCGAAGGTCAGCGACTTGTAGAGGGCGGTGTTGATGCCCATGGTCTCGGCCGCGATATGGTGGTCGCGGATCGCCATCAGCGCCCGGCCGGTGCGCCCGCGCAGAAGGTTCCAGGCGGCCACGAACATCACCAGCATCACCGCAAGGGTGAAGAAGTAGAGCCACTGGTCCTCGCTCAGCGGCAGACCGAAGGGCGGTTCCGGCTTGAACAAGACGATGCCCTGGACCCCGCCGGTCCAGTCCTCGAAGGCGTCGTATTTCAGGATCTGCGGCACCGCGAAAGCGAACGCCAGCGTCGCCACCGCCAGATAGAGCCCGTGCAGGCGCAGGGCGGGAAGCCCGAACAGGAAACCCACCACTAGGCACACCAGGCCCGCCGGCGGCAGGGCCAGGTAATAGGGCACGTCCCAGCGGTCCATCAGCACCGCGGCGGTATAGGCGCCGATGGCATAGAAGGCGCCGTGCCCGAGCGATATCTGGCCGTTGTAGCCGGTCAGCATGTTGAGGCCAAGGAGCGCGATGGCGTAGATCATGGCCAGGGTCAGCTGGAAGGCGCGGAAGTCGCTGATCGCGAACGGCAGCAGGCAGGCGAACGCCACCAGCGCCACGAGGCCCAGCCAGCGCCAATCCGAAATCATGCTCGGGGCCCGCGTCACCGGCTACACCCGATGCACCACGGCCTTGCCGAACAGGCCGCTGGGTTTCACCACCAAGACGCCGACGATCAGCGCCAGCGCCACGGTGAGCTTGAGTTCGTTGCCGATCAGATAGGTTCCCACCAGGTTCTCGGTCACCCCGACGGCGAAGCCGCCGAACACGGCGCCGCCGGGGCTGTCGATGCCGCCCAGGAGCGCCGCCGCGAAGGCGTACAGGAGGACGCCCCCCATCATATTCGGATCGAGGAACAGGATCGGTGCCACCAGCATGCCGGCCACCGCACCGACCGCCGCCGCCATCCCCCAGCCCAGCGCCAGCATCCAGCCCACGCGGATTCCCACCAGGCTGCTCGATTCCGGGTTCTGCGCCGCCGCCCGCATGGCCAGGCCGAGCGGCGTGAACCGGAAGAACACGTACAACAGCGCCACCGCTACCAGGGTCACGCCGATCGCCCCCATGTCGTGCGAGCCGATATAGACGTTGCCCATGAAAGGCTGGTCCGGAAACGGGCTGGGAAATTCCTTGATGGTATAGGTGTAGATCCAGCCGGCGAGGCTGTTGAAGATCACCAAAAGCCCAATGAAGACGATGACCAGCGCCAGCACCGGCGCATTCTCCACCGGCCGGATGACCACCCGCTCTATGACGATGCCGCCGGCGAACGAGACGCCGACGGTCAGGAAGAACGCCGCCCAATACGGCATGCCGGCGTTGATCAGGGTCCAGGCGATGTAGGTGCTGAACATCGCCATCTCGCCCTGGGCGAAATTCACCAGCTCGGTGGCCTGGTAGATGATCACCAGGGCCAGCGCCAGGCTGGCGTAGATGCCGCCGGTGGCTAGCCCCGCCAACACCTGTTGCATGAAGTGTTCCATGACCCCGTGTTCTCGCCCTGTGGCCGGTCAGTAGCCGAGGTAGGCGCGGCGGATCGAGGCATCCTGTTGCAGCGCCTGCGCACGCCCCGACATGACCACCCGTCCTGTCTCCAACAGGTAGGCGTGGTCCGCCAAATCCAACGCCATCGACACGTTCTGTTCGACCAGCAACATGCTGACGCCGTCCCGTTGATTAATACTCCGCAAGATGTCGAAAATCGCCGCCACCAACATGGGGCCTAGCCCGAACGACGGTTCGTCCAGGATCAACAGCCGCGGCCGCGCCATCAGCGCCCGGCCGATCGCCAGCATCTGCTGCTCGCCGCCGCTCAGGGTCCCCGCCTGTTGCCTGCGGCGTTCGGCCAGCACCGGGAAATGCCGGTAGACCAGGTCGAAATCCTCCGCCAGCCGCGCCTTGTCCTTGCGCGCATAGGCGCCCAGCTTGAGGTTCTCCTCGACCGTGAGATGCACGAAGGTGCCGCGTCCCTCCGGCACATGGGCGATGCCCATGCGCACGATGCTCGCGGTCGTGGCGCCATCGATCCTGCGGCCGTCGAAGCGTATCGCGCCCTTGGTCCGCAACATGCCGCAGATGGCTCTGAGCGTGGTGGTCTTGCCGGCCCCGTTGGCGCCAAGGATGGCGGTGATCCCGCCCTCGCCCAACGCGAAGCTGACGCCGTGCAGCGCCTGGATCGGGCCGTAGAAGGCCGCCAAATCCTCCACTTGCAACAGTGCCGCCATCAGTCCGTTCCCCCGAGATAGGCCCGGATCACCTCCGGGTGGCGGCTTACCTCGGCCGGCGTGCCCTCGGCGATCTTGCGGCCGAAGTCCAGCGTCACCACCTTGTCCGAGATCTGCATCACCAGGTTCATGTGGTGCTCGACCAGGAGCACGGTGAGCCGCCGGCTGTCCCGGATGTGGCGGATCAGCTCGCCGAGGGCCTCCACCTCCTCGTGGTTGAGGCCGCCGGCCGGCTCGTCGAGCAGCAACAGCTTCGGCGCCCCCATCAGCGCCCGCGCCAGTTCCACGCGCTTCTGGGTGCCGAACGGCAGGCTCATGGCCGGCAGATGCGCGAGGTGGCCGAGATCGAGATAGTCGATGGCCTGCCTGGCGCGGGCGCGGGCGTCCTGGTCCTCGCGAGCAACCCACGGCAGGCGCAGCGCGTCGTTCAGGAAGTCGCCGCGGGTGCCGCTATGGGTCCCTACCATGACGTTCTCCAGCACGCTCATGGTCTTGAACAACGCCAGGTTCTGGAACGTGCGGCCGAAGCCCAGCGTCGCCATGCCGTGCGGCGTGGTCTTGAGGATCGACCGGCCCTCGAACAAGATATCGCCCCGTTGCGCCCGGTAGAGGCGGCTGAGGCAGTTGAACAGCGTCGTCTTGCCGGCCCCGTTGGGTCCGATGAGGCCGACGATCTGGTCCTTGTCCACGGTGAACGAAACCCCGTCCAGCGCGACGATGCCGCCAAACGTCATCGTGAGGTCGCGCACCTCGAGCAGCGGACCGGGTGTCACCGCGCACGGGGTCACAAGCGCCTCCAAGCGGGCTCGAGGCGAATTCTTGTGCGGCTCGGACTGGGCCCCACGGGTCCCCCCCTTCTCCGTGGCCTCCATCCTCGGCTGGGTTGCGCGTGCCCGGCCTGCGCGGCCGGCCGGCTCCCAAGCCGTTAGCCGCCCGGCAACCGATGGTCCTTGAATCGCTGGCGTAGGTCGAGCTTGGAGACCTTGCCGGTGGCGGTGTGTGGCATCTCGTCCACGAACACCACGTCGTCGGGCAGCCACCACTTGACGACCTTATCGGCGAGATAGTTGAGAAGGTCGTCCCGGGACAGCTTGGCGCCCTCCGCCGGCAACACCACCAACAGAGGCCGCTCGTTCCACTTGGGATGGGTGATACCGATGACCGCGGCCTCGGCCACGGCGGGATGGCCGACCGCGACGTTCTCCAGATCGATCGAGCTGATCCATTCGCCGCCGGACTTGATCACGTCCTTGCTGCGATCGACGATCTGCATGAAGCCCTCGGGATCGATCCTCACCACGTCGCCGGTGCGGAACCAGCCGGCATCGTCGAACGCCGCCTTGGTGGCCTCTTGGTCCTTGTAGTAGCCGCTGATGATGCAGGGACCGCGCACCAGAAGCTCGCCGAAGGCCTCGCCATCATGGGGTAGCTCGTTCCCGTCGTCATCGACGATCTTTCGATCGACGCCGTAGATGGCGCGGCCCTGCTTCAGCTTGGCAAGCCACTGCTCCTCCTTCGGCAACTCGGTCATGTGTTTCTTGAGCCGGCCGGTGCTGCCGACGGGGCTCATTTCGGTCATGCCCCAGGCGTGGAACATGGTGACGCCGTGCTCTTCCTCGAAGGCCCTGATCATCGACAGCGGCACCGCCGCCCCGCCGACGATGGCGGAGTTGAGGTGTTTCAGTGTCTTGCCGGCCTTGCGCAGGTAGTCCAGCAGCATGAACCAGATGGTCGGCACCCCGGCAGTGATTGTCACTTGCTCGGAGTCCAGCATTTCGTACATGGAGGCGCCGTCGTAGCCGGGGCCGGGCAGCACCAGCTTGGTCCCGCTCATGGCGCAGGCATAGGGAATGCCCCAGGCGTTGACGTGGAACATCGGCACCGCCGGCAGAAAGGTATCGTGGCTGGTCATGCCTAGCAGCTCCGCGGAACTGACCAGATAGGTGTGCAGCACGGTGGAGCGGTGGCTGTACAGCGCGGCCTTGGGGTTGCCGGTGGTGCCGGAGGTGTAACACAGTGACGAGGCGGTGTTCTCGTCGAACACCGGCCAGTCGAAGCTGTCCGCCTCGGCCTCGAGCAGGGTTTCGTAGCACAGCACATTGGTGAGCGTCGTCTCGGGCATGTGCTCGGCGTCGGTCATGATGACGTAGCCCTCGACACCCCCCAGCGCCGGCGCCAGCGCCTCGAGCAACGGCACGAAGGTCGTGTCGAGGAAGATGTATCTGTCCTCGGCGTGGTTCACCACGTAACCGATCTGTTTGGGAGCCAGGCGGGGGTTGATAGTGTGGCACACCGCGCCGACGCCGGAGATGCCGAAGTAAAGCTCGAAGTGGCGATAGCCGTTCCACGCCAGTGTGGCGATCCGGTCGCCCTCGCCCACCCCTAATCGCTTCAGCGCATGGGCCAGCCGGCAGGTGCGCCTATAGGCGTCACGATAGGTGTAGCGGTGGATCGGCCCTTCCACCGTGCGCGAGACGATCTCCGTGTCGCCGTGATACCGCGCCGCGTGCTGCAGCAACGAGATGATCAGCAGCGGCATATCCATCATCATGCCACGCATCACCGTTACCTCCCGCTAGCCCTTGTCGACTGAATCGTGGCGTCCCTCGCGACGACAACGGCGCCGCCGCCGGAGCGCAGGAAAAGCACAATGCATCCCGCGGCAAGTGTCAACCGGCTTGGCACCGGGCCCCTCCGCGGGCAACAGCCATTCAGGATGCCGGCAACGCTTGCCCGCCGCCGCCCGAGATCGGTTTGCCGTGGCGTTGGCCTGGCGGTTAGCCGTGGCCGGTGGCGCCGAGGTCGGCTGCCGGCTCGCGGCGCAGCAGGCGTTCCGCCGTGATCGCCGCCTCGGTGCGGTTGCTGGCGCCGAACGCCTTCAGGATGGCGGTTACGTGGATGCGCACGGTGCCTTCCGCCATGCCCAGGGCCCGGGATATGTGTTTGTTCGACTTGCCTTGCGCCAGCAGCTCCAGGACCTGGCGCTGGCGTGGCGTGAGATGTCGAAACGCCGGTTCCCCGGCGAAGTCATTGGCCCGCCCGCCCGGCGGGTCCGACCCCGGATCGCCGTACAGCACCGAGGGCGGAACATAGACGCCGCCCTCCAGGACCAGCCTCAGGGCGTTCGCCAACACCGGTCGGCTGGTGTCTTTCGGGATGTAGCCCCTGGCGCCTTGCTCGATGGCGTCGCGAACCTGGTGCGCCGGCGCCGGTGCCGAGACGACGATGATCGGCGTCTCGGGCAAACGGCCGCTGAGCACTCGGATCGCCTCGCCGCCGGTGAGACCGGGCAGCAACGGTTCGATGAGCACCACGTCGAATGTCTGCCCGCCATCGGCGATCCGCAGCGCCTCCTCCAGCGTGCCGGCCTCGGCCGCCGTGAGGTCATTCCAGACGCCCTTGAGCAGTAGTATCAGCCCTTCTCGAAACAGGGCCTGATTGTCGACAACCATCAGGTTCATGTGATCCGCCTCAAGGCCATCGACCCATCCCCTGTCGCCCCTCTTTTGATGCCAAGAATCACGCGGTAGCCCACATACACGGCGGTTGAACCCGGTCTACGACGCGCCCTTGCGTGCGCGACTAGGCTACTTTGCATACGCCCACAAGGGGCACGGCAGAATAATACCGTATTATAGCTATGTCAATATAACTATGCCATACTAGAGAGACTTTGTTCAGAC
>JBHICX010000096.1:0-8179 GCA_046759805.1 Kiloniellales bacterium
TGGACCCCGAGGCGCTGAGCTTCACCGTGGTCGGCCGACCCGACGGCCTGCCCGCCGGCCACTGAGTGCGCCGCCCTGGGGTAGTGTCCCAGTTTGAAATTCCGCCGAAACAACGCCCGGAAGGTCGGCTTTTGGGCGGATAACGTCTATTTGAGCCCAACAGCAGACACCGGTGCGCGGTCATCGGTACAGCAGCTCATGACCCATTTCGGTCATTCCGGCAGACCCGCCTTACGCAGTCCGTCAAGATAGTGCGCGAGGTCGGACTTTTCGCGAAACGCGTAAGCATAGCGGGCTTCCTCGAAGGCACCGCGGGAAAGCTCGAGAAACTTGCTGAGCGCTTCATGGGCTTCCTCGGTGCGGCCCAACTGTGCCAGGGCGACAGCTAACCAGCGATAGACGCTTGCATACTGTGAGTAGCGTTCCACTGATATCTTGGCCTTCTCGACAGCCAGTTTGTAATGACGCATCATGTAGTTGCATGCGGATAATCCGGTCAAAAAGTAGAAGAGCCACGGATCGTTAGGGCTGATACGGCAGGCCCGCTCAGCGGCGTCCAAGGATTCCTGGAAACGGCCCGCGAAAAACAACGCCGCGTGGAGGCAATGATAGCCCAAGGCGAAACTTGGGTTCAGTTCGACCGCACGCTGGGCCGCAGCAATGCCGGCGTCGTGTTCACCGCTCAATGCACAGATATAGCCGTAGGCGGCCTGAGCGAATGGGTCCAGTTCGTCGAGCCGAGCCGCCCTGTACGCAGCTTCGCGAGCAGCAGCCAGCGTAGCGGCACGGTCTGACGTAAAGCCCATCGTTATTTCCAGGAATCCAAGCAAGCCGATTCCTGCGAGTGGCGATGCGAAGTTTGGATCCGCGGCAACCGACTGCATCAACATTTCGCGGGCACGCTTTAAGTCTTGTTCTGTGATCTTGCTGAGAAACCACAGGCCGCGCTGGTAATAGTCCCAGGCATCAAGATTCTCCGGGTTCTTACGTTGTGCGCGTTGCATCTCCGCGCGCCCTACAGCCGGTTCAAGAGCGGCGACAATCGCGTCGGTAATCTCGTCTTGGACGGCAAAAATATCTTCTAGGGCACGATCGTATCGGTCAGCCCAGACATGATGTCCCGTTTCCGTATCAATCAGCTGACCAGTGATGCGGACCCGATTGCCTGCCTTACGTACACTGCCCTCCAATACGTAGCGCGCACCCAAATCCCGTCCCACATCCTTCACGTCGACCAGGCGTCCCTTGTAAGTGAAGCTGGAATTGCGAGCGATGACGGGAAGCCAGCGCCATGTTGCGAGCCGGGTAAGAATGTCTTCGGCAATGCCATCAGCGAAGAAGTTCTGCTCGGGATCCTGGCTAAGATTTTCAAATGGCAACACCGCGATAGCCGGGCGATCGGCAAAACCCGGTACCGGTTGGGAAACATCAATCGGGCCTGCTGAAGTTTTCTCGCCCCACCTCCACACACGCACCGGTCGATCGATGTTCTTGACCTCGTGCTCCCCGCTCTCCTCAAAGCGCTCGTCGAGTTTGCCCCGCACCTGCTCGTACACATTGCCGGATAGAGCGATGCCTCCCGGCGCAGAAAGGCCTTCGAGACGAGCGGCGATATTGACTCCATCGCCATAGATGTCGCCGCCTTCGTCGATAACCTCGCCAATGTTGATGCCGACGCGCAGTAGCATGCGCTTGTCCTGCGGCAGATCGGCGTTTCGCTCCATCATGCCGCGCTGCACCGCAAGCGATGACTCCACCGCGGCCACGGCACTGAGAAACTCGACCAAAATGCTGTCGCCCGCGGTGCCGACCACACGGCCGCCAAAATGCTCGAACGTCGGAATCCAGAGTTCCGAACGATGCGCCCGCAACGTTGCCAGCGTGCCTGCCTCGTCCGCGCCCATAAGACGCGAATAGCCGGCGACATCGGCGGATACGATCGCCGCCAGTCTACGTTGAGGGTTCTCCGACATGAACAAAGTGTAGCCGACATACCAGTCCGAGTCGTGCTTTCAGCACGTCACATTTCGAATTGAGACACGACCCGCCCTGGCCGGCCGGCTGGTGTTCTGGTAAAGTTCTGATTCAGCGGACACCCGTCCCCTGAACCGGTCATGACCCTGCCCTACCGTCAACGGATCGACACCTGCATGGCCGAGCGCATCGGCGAGGGCGGGCTCGCCGCCGCCGAGCTCGACGCCATGCTGGCCGAGTGCGCGCACCCGCTTGCGGCGCTGCGTCAGGCGCGTGATGACGGCAGCATGCCGCTGTTGGCGCTGCCGACACGGCGCGACGACCTCGAAGCGCTGCACCCGGTGGCGACGCACTTCGCCAGCGCATTCGACCACGTGGTGGTGCTCGGCACCGGCGGCTCCAGCCTGGGCGGGGCGGCGCTCTATCGGCTGGCCGACGGCGGCTTCGGCCCGCCGGCGCCGACGCCGCGCTTGCACTTCCTCGACAACGTGGATCCGGCGACCTTCGGCGCCTTGTTCGCGGCCGTCGACCTCGACCGCACCGCCTTCCTGGTGATTTCCAAGTCCGGCGGCACCGCCGAAACCATGGCCCAGCTGATGGTCTCTCTGGCCGCCTTGCGCCGCGCCGTCGGCAATGAGGCGGCCGGCGAGCGCCTGGTCGCCATTTGTGAGCCCGGCGACAACCCGCTGCGCCGCATCGCCGGGCGCTGGGGCTTCCCGGTCATTGACCACGACCCGGGCATCGTCGGGCGCTTCTCGGTGTTGTCGGTGGTGGGTGTCTTGCCGGCGATGATCGCCGGGCTCGACCCCCAGGCACTCCGGGACGGGGCGGCGGCGGTACTGGAGGCGGCGCTGGCCGCCCGCCGGCCGGCCGACAGCGCCCCGGCGGTGGGGGCGGCGCTGGCGGTGGGGCTGGCGCGGCATCGCCGGGTGGCGATCACCGTGTTGATGCCCTATCTCGACCGCCTCGGCGGCTTCGCCCAATGGTATCGGCAGCTGTGGGCCGAGAGCCTGGGCAAGGACGGCCGGGGCACCACGCCGATCCGCGCCGCCGGCACCGTGGACCAGCACAGTCAGCTGCAGCTCTACCTCGACGGCCCGCGCGACAAGATGTTCACCCTGGTGGTCGGCCGGCCGGCCGGGGCCGGTGACAGGGTGCCGCCGGATCTGGCCTCGGACGCGGCACTCGGCTATCTTGCCGGGCGCACCATGGGCGATGTGTTGGAAGCCGAGCAGCGGGCCACGGCGGAGACCCTGGCCGGCCACGGCCGGCCGGTCCGGGTGATGCGAATCGAGCGGCTGGATGAGGCGACCATGGGCGGGTTGATGATGCATTTCATGCTCGAGACCATCATCGCCGCCGCACTCATGGGCGTCGACGCCTTCACCCAGCCGGCGGTGGACGATAGCAAGGCGCTGGCGCGCCAGATCCTCGGCCAGACAGCCGAGCCGAGGCCGGCATGAGCATCCGGCGTCTGCCCGAGACCGTGATCAACCGGATCGCCGCCGGCGAGGTGATCGAGCGGCCGGCCTCGGCGGTCAAGGAGCTGGTGGAGAACGCCATCGACGCCGGCGCCGGCCGCATCGACGTCGGCCTGCGCGAGGCCGGGCAGAGCCTGATTGTGGTCAGCGACGACGGTGGCGGCATGAGCCGCGACGAGCTGGCGCTGGCGGTCGAGCGCCACGCCACCTCGAAGCTGCCGGGGGACGACCTCACCAATATCATGACCCTGGGCTTCCGCGGCGAGGCCTTGCCCTCGATCGCGGCGGTGAGCCGGCTTAGGCTCACCAGCCGCGCCCAGGGCGCCGCCGACGCCTGGACGCTCGCGGTGGAGGCGGGCGCCGTCCGGTCCGGGCCCGAGCCCGCGGCCCACCCGCCGGGCACCCGGGTGGAGGTGCGCGACCTGTTCTTTGCCACCCCGGCGCGGCTGAAGTTCCTGAAGTCGCGGCGGGCCGAGCTCGGCCACGCGGTGGACGCGGTCAACCGGCTGGCCATGGCGCATCCGGCGATCGCCTTCGGCCTGGCCGACGAGGCCCGGCCGCGGCTCAATCTGGCGGCGGCACAGGGCGAGCTGTTCCCGGCCCGCCTGGAAAGGTTGGGCGCCATCATGGGCCGAGAGTTCGCCGACAACGCGCTCATGATCGCCGCCGAGCACGACGGGGTGACGCTCACCGGCTATGCCGGGCTGCCGACTCTCAATCGCGCCACCGCGCAGATGCAGTACCTGTTCGTGAACGGCCGGCCGGTCAGAGACCGGCTCTTGTCCGGCGCCGTGCGCGGCGCCTATCAGGACCTGCTGGCGCGCGACCGGCACCCGATGGTGGCGCTGTTCCTGGAGCTGCCGCCGCAGGTGCTGGACGTCAACGTGCATCCCACCAAGGCGGAGGTGCGGTTCCGCGATCCGGGGCTGGTGCGCGGGCTGATCGTCGGCGCGCTCAAACGCGCCCTGGCGGAGGCCGGGCACCGCGCCTCGACCTCGGTGGCGGTGGCGGCGCTCGGCGCCATGCGGCCGGTGGCCGGGACGGCGGCGCCGCGGCGGCTCATGGAGACCGCCCAGGCCTGGCAGGCGCCGCCCGGGGAGGCCGGCGGCGCGCCGCTGCCGGGACTGGACGGCGCGTCCACGGCGCCGCCGGCGGCGGCAGACGACGCCGTGGCCCGTCCCCTGGGTGCCGCCCGGGCGCAGCTACACGACACCTACATCGTGGCCCAGACCGCCGACGGCATCGTCATCGTCGACCAGCACGCGGCCCATGAGCGGCTGGTGCACGAGCGCCTCAAACAGGCGCGCGCGGCCGACGGGGTTAAGCGCCAGGGCCTCCTGTTGCCCGAGGTGGTAGAGCTGGGGGAGGCCCCAGCCCGGGCGCTGGCGGGGCGGGCGGCGGAGCTCGAGGAGCTGGGCTTGGTGCTGGAGGCGTTCGGCGCCGGGGCCGTGGTGGTGCGCGAGGTGCCGGCGGCGCTCGGCGACTGCGACGTGCAAGGGCTGGTGCGGGATCTCGCCGACGAGATCGCCGAGATGGGCCAGCAACTGAGCCTCAAGGAGCGCCTGGACGAGATCTGCGCCACCATGGCCTGCCACGGCTCGGTGCGCGCCGGCCGGCGGCTCAACGCCGAGGAGATGAACGCGCTCCTGCGCCAGATGGAGGCCACCCCCCATTCCGGCCAATGCAGCCACGGCCGCCCCACCTTCGTCGAGCTCAAGCTCAACGACATCGAAAAGCTGTTCGGCCGGCGGTGACCGGCGCCGCCTGTGCGGTGACAGACCGGCTCGGGGCTACGGAGCGGCTTCTCGACGCGGAATGTTCTCGATTTCCGGCTCGATTTGCTGCCTTGCAAGATCGAGCTCATAGGCTTGCTGGAGGTTCAGCCAGATTTGTGGGCCGGTGCCGAAATACTGGCCCAGCCGCAGGGCCGTGTCCGCCGTGATGTTCCGCTTGCCGGCGATGATCTGCGAAATCCGGTTCGCCGGCACGTAAATGATCCGAGCAAGCTCGGCGGCGCTCATGCCGAGTTCCTGAAGTTCGTCGGCCAGAAACTCGCCGGGATGGATTGGTTCGCGGGGCACGATCGCCTCCTTCAGTGATACTCGACGATCTCGACGTTGTGCGGGCCGTCCTGGCGCCACTCGAAGCATACCCGCCACTGCCGATTGATGCGAATGCTGAACTGACCGCGACGATCGCCCCTTAGGGCCTCGAGCCGGTTGCTCGGCAAGGCACGCAAGGCTTCAAGCGTATCGGCGGCGTCCAACAAGCGGAGCCGTTTCTCGGCCTGTCGCGCAAATCCCTGAAATCGGCGCAGTCGCTCGCCATTGAAGAGACGCTTGGTGTCGCGATCCTTGAATGTCCGAATCATTCAACTTCTAAGCCGAAGTACGCTATACGTCAAGCGTATCGCGCGGCATAGATTTTTGGAATTTTTGTCCGTTGGCGCAGCGCAAACGGGGCAAGTAGCGCCTTCACGGCGACCAGCGCAGGAACAGGATCCGGGTGTCGCCATGGCGGCGCTCGTCGATGGGGGTGAAGCCCGCGGGGGCGGCGAAGGCGTCCTTTGTGGCCAGCTCGACCACGCAGAGCGCGCCGCCCATGAGCCAGCCCGCTTGGGCCAACTGGCTGAGCGCTGGCGCGGCCAGGCCCGAGCCGTAGGGCGGGTCGAGGAAGGCAAGCGCGCACGCCGCCTCGGCGGGACCGGGGCGGGTGGCGTCGCGGGCGACGATCACCACCGCGTCCTCCTCGCCCAGCATTGCCGCGTTGCGCCGCAGGGCCCGCAAGGCCTCGATGTCGTTCTCAAGGAAGGTCACGTGCACGGCGCCGCGCGACAGCGCCTCGAAGCCGAGCGCCCCGGAGCCGGCGAAGGCATCGACCACGCGGGCGCCCTTGGGCAGGGCTTCTCCGCCGGGGCCGTAGGCGTTATGCGCCAGCACGTCGAACAGCGCCTCGCGTACCCGGTCGGCGGTCGGACGCACGGCCAGGCCCTTGGGTACCTCAAGCCGCCGGCCGCGGTGTCTACCGGCGACGATGTGCACGCTGGTCGCCCTGAATGAGTGGGCCGAGCTGGTCGGCGAGCACCCGCCGCGGCACCTCGCGCACCGCGCCGGGAGGGAGCTTGCCGAGCTGGAATGGACCGTAGGCGACCCGGATCAGCCGGTTCACGCGCAGCCCCAGATGCGCCATGACGTTGCGCACCTCGCGGTTCCTGCCCTCGCGTAGGGTCACCGTGAGCCAGGCGTTGTCGCCCTGTCGGCGGTCGAGCCTGGCCTCGATCGGGCCGTAGGCGACGCCCTCGACGCTGACGCCCCTGGCCAGCGCCGCCAGCCTTTGCGGATCGGGCCGGCCGAAGACCCGCACCCGATAGCGGCGCAGCCAGCCGGTCGCGGGCAGCTCCAGATGCCGGGCCAGCGCGCCGTCGTTGGTCAGCAGCAACAGCCCCTCGGCGGTGAGGTCGAGGCGGCCGACGCTGATCACCCGCGGCAGCCTGTCGGCCAGGCGCTCGAAGATCGTCGGCCGGCCCTCGGGGTCACGGTGGGTAGTGACCAGCCCCGGCGGCTTGTGATAGCGCCACAGGCGCATGCGCTCGGGCTCGGGCAGCGGCCGGCCGTCGACGCTGAGCCGCCGCGGGTCGGCGACCGCCACCGCCGGGCCGTCGAGCACCCGGCCGTCGAGGGCCACCCGGCCGGCGGCAATCCAGCGTTCCGCCTCCCGGCGCGAGCATAAGCCCGCGCGCGCGATCAGCTTGGCGACGCGCTCCGCCTTTGGTGTTGGGGACCGGTTCATGGGGTGCGCACTGTAGGACCGCCAAATTGGTCATGCAATCGACCGGCGGCGCCGGCTTGACGGCCGCCGGCCTCGCCGGCAGGGTGCCGGGATGAGCGACGAGAGCAACGGGCCGATGGCCCGCGCCCTGGCCGAGGCCGAGGCCGCCGCCGGGCGCGGCGAGGTGCCGGTGGGCGCGGTGCTGGTGGAGGCCGAGAGCGGCGAGGTGCTGGCCGCCGCCGGCAACCGGGTCGAGGCGCTCGCCGACCCGACCGCCCATGCCGAGCTCATAGTGATCCGCGAGGCCTGCCGGACGCGCGGCGCACCGCGGCTTCCGGACTGCGACCTCTACGTGACGCTCGAGCCCTGCACCATGTGCGCGGCGGCGATCGCTTTTGCCCGCATCCGCCGGCTCATCTACGGCGCCGCCGACGTCATGGGCGGCGGGGTCGCGCACGGCGCCCGCTTCTTCCAGCAGCCGACCTGCCACCACCGCCCCGAGGTCGTCTCCGGCCTCGACGCCGAGCGCGCGGCCGCCCTCTTGAAGGCGTTCTTCCAGGCGCGCCGCTGAGGGATCGTGTGCTTGGGGTGGCCGGGTGGAGGCGTGGGCTGGTTCCGGTCAAACCGAAAATGCTCTAGACATCCCCTGTGCAGTGCGCCAAGGATCGCGGCGACGGGTGACGCCGGGGAGGCAGACATGCCAACAAATCCGCTGCTGAAGCTGTTCCGCCAATCCCCGTTTAGGCCTCTGCAAGAGCACATGCGCGTGGTCGTGCGCTGTGCCTCGGAAGTGCCGGGTCTGTTCGAGGCTCTCTGCGCAGGCAACGACAAAGATATCAAGCGGATCAGAGACCGGGTCTTCGCCCTCGAGAACAAGGCGGACGCCATCAAGAACGAGCTTCGCTCGCATCTGCCCAAGACCATGTTCATGCCGGTGGACCGCCGCGACATTCTCG